>JAFAZU010000449.1 GCA_019239585.1 Acidobacteriaceae bacterium | reverse complement strand
GCGGAATCCGGAACTTTCCTCCGCGCCGCTCACAAAATTCACTCGCAGGACCAGGTTGAATGCCGGGTGATTGGTCGTTTCGGGATAATCAAACAATCCAAACAGAACATCCGGCACATCCCGGCCATCGCGCCAGAAACGCAGCCCACCGGTAGAAAAAACACGTGTTGGACCTTCCGTACCGACAATAAAATGCAAGCCGGAGAAAAGGTGAACAAACAGATCGCCCGCCACGCCCGTTCCGTAATCTCGATAGCAGCGCCAACGGAAAAAACGCTTGGGGTCCCATTCTGTTTTGGGGGCGCGGCCCTGAAAGCGGTTCCAATCGCAAGTCGCTGTACTGGCATCGGGAGGAACCGTGTACTCCCAGGCGCCCACAGCTGTATTGCGGTCCCACCAGGCTTCCACCAAATTGACCTTGCCGATCGCTCCGCTTTTATAAAGTTCCTGCGCTTTCTTGTAAACCACGGAACTGACCCGCTGGCTACCGACTTGCATGATTTTATTGCTGCGCTTTTGCGCTTCGACCACGGCATAACCATCCTCGACATGCTGCACCATCGGCTTTTCGCAATAAACGTGTTTGCCCGCGTTCAGCGCATCCACTGTAATCTTTTGGTGCCAATGATCGGGAGTGCCGACCAGGACAGCATCGATATCCTTGCGCTCGAGAATCTCTTCAGAGCGCTTGGTTGTGAAGATATCGCGGCCATAAAGCTCCTTCATGTGTTGCAGCCGGCCGTCATAGCAGTCACAAGCCGCTACTAGCTTGGTCATTCCAGTAGCCACTGAGCTTTTAGCATCGGCTTGGCCCATACCGCCGCATCCGATTAGGGCAATTTGAATCCGGTCATTAGGCGAGGAGGATTGCGGGAGGGCGGGTGAGGGGAGCAGCGATCCGGTCAAACCAGCCGCTGCGGTGGTCAGGAAATTACGACGGGTTCTCACTCCTTCTTTGTATCAGAAGAAGCGGATGCTTTGTCAGAGGAAGTTGAAGAAGTTGTGCCCGAATCGGACGGGCTGCTCGCGGCTGAGGAAGGCGCCTCGGCTTTCTTTCCTTCGCCGTTGTTGGCCGTAGCGGTATTAGACGAGCGAGCATAATCCGTGACGTACCAGCCGCTTCCCTTAAATTGAATGGCCGGCGCAGAAAGCAGACGCTCCACTTTGCCGCCGCATTTCTCATGCACCGTCAGCGGTTCGTCTGAAAACTTCTGCATCACCTCAAAGCGTTCGCCGCAGTTTTCACATTGATATTCGTAAAGAGGCATATGCTTCCTCGAAAGAGGAACTATTGTTGTTCGGGCTGTTTCGGGCTTTTTTCAATAATCGGATGTTGCTGGCCGCCGATTACTGGCCCGCCCGCGTCATCCATCAGCCGGGCCACGGTTGTTTTGCCAGTCACCAAATCAATCGACCGTTTCAGTAGATTATCTTCAGAATTCTTGGGCGCTGTGCCTGGGATGGGATTGCCGTCCTGATCCAGTTCCGGCGTGCTGTCGTTTTCGGCCAACTGAACTGTGGGAACAACCCCTGTATCCTGAATCGATTTGCCCGAAGGCGAGTAATACTTGGCAACTGACAAGATGACAGCGCCGCCATCGTCCATTTGGATTGTCTTGCGCAAACTCGCGTCGCCGTAACTGCGTTCGCCCACAACCTGCGCCCGTTTATTATCCAGCAACGCCCCTGCCGCAATCTCCGCCGGTCCCGCAGTGGCCCGGTTCGTAATTACAATCAGAGGACCGTTCCAGACCTGGTCACCCGATTTTGCGACAAAATCCTGTTTTGCCATTTTCTGGCCTTGCAAATAGGTGATTTCGCCGCTATCCAGAAAGAGATTTGCAAGGGCCACGCCCGTTTCCCCCTCGCCTGTCGAGCAGTGGCGAAGGTCAAGCACAATGTACTTAGCTCCTTGCTTTTTCAGATCCTGCAGCTTGGTCCGCACTTCATTTAGACGATTGGCCGCCAGGCTTGAAACGTGAAGATAACCCACTTCGCTCGGCATCAGCTTGGCGTCGACATTCGGATAGGGAACAGCGGTGCGGGTCAGCGACATCTTTTGCGGGTCAGGATTTCGCAGCCGCAAAACGGTAACATCAACTTTCGAATTAGGATCGCCGCGAAGTAGCTGCTCGGCATAGGCAAGCGGCATATCGCGGGTGGCAACATTATTAATGCTCTCGATCAGATCGCCTGTTGAAATATTGGCTTTGTCCGCCGGTGAACCGGGCAGCGCATCTACCACGGCCACATAACCGTAACGCTTCGCCAAAACTAAACCGAGTCCGGCTTTTGCCGTGTCTTCGCTTTTGGCGTATTGACGGTACTGGTCCGCATTCAAATAACTGGCAAATGGATCGACGGATTCGAGCAGTCCATTGATCGCGCCGAGAGTGACGCTTTTCATGTCCGGCTCTTCCACGTACTCGAGTTTGATGCGCTCAAGAACCTCGGTATAAACCTTCAGGTGCCCGTACACATCATCAGCGGCAACAGCCCCGCCGCTCTTTGCGGCCAACAGCAACAAGACAACAACGCAGGTCGAACTGCCCACGATGGTCCACTTAAAACGATTGTTCATCAAAAACCCGGAGCGAAGAGTCCATTTAAAGTATAGCGGACGAAGAGGCCAGCCCGCTGGAAGCTTCTCTCAATTAATAGACGTTCCTGCCAGCGCCCCGTTAGGGAGGTGTTTCTTGCTTTAGGCAGGAACCAGGGTTGCGGATTGGCGCTCCAGGGCAGGATCTAAAACACTCCCATTAACCTCCAGGCGTGCTGTGAAGTGGAACGTGCTTCCATCACCGGGCTTACTTTGAACCCATAAGCTGCCGCCCATAAGTGTCGCAAGCTGATAAGAGATCGTCAGACCTAGACCGGTGCCCCCATAGCGCCTGGTGGAAGAATTATCTGCCTGGGAGAACGCTTCGAAAATAGTTTTCTGTTTGTCTTCGGAGATGCCGATGCCGGTATCCCTCACGGTGAAGTGAATGTGCGCGGTCGTTTCTGACGATTGCTCCAGGAGAATGTTAAGAGTAATGCTTCCCTGGCTCGTAAACTTGATGGCGTTATCGAGCAGATTCAACAGAACTTGACGGAGCCGCAGGGGATCACCGATCAGATGGTCCGGTACCTCATGTGAAATGTGCCAAGCAAAGGCAAGGTTCTTCTGGGAAGTTCGCACCTTTAAAGAGCGAACGAGTTCATCAACCGAAGCCCGGAGCTGAAACGGGGCGCGGTCCAGAACGAGCTTGCGCGCCTCGATCTTGGAAAAATCCAGAATATCGTTCACGATACCCAACAGCGAGTCAGCCGAATACTTTACCAGTTGGAGGTACTCCCTTTGTTCGTCGTCGAGGTTTGTGCTGAGGGTGATGTCGGTCATCCCCAGGATGCCGTTGATGGGGGTGCGGATCTCATGGCTCATATTGGCCAGGAAGTCGCTTTTCGCGCGATTGGCTGCCTCTGCCGCGTTCTTTGCCAGTATCAATTGTTCTTCCGTTTGACGGCGTGTATTGATTTCCTCTTCCAAAGCCTGGTTGGCATGAGTAAGCTCCTGCGTGCGCTCCTGAACCCTGACTTCCAGTTGATCGCGCGACTGACGGAGCTGGCGCTCACTCTCGCGTAAAGCCGAGGTGCGCTGGTCCACCAGCGCCTTCAATTTCTGTTCGCGTTGGATGGCTTGATCCATGCGGATGCGGTACGCTCCGCCGCATATCCCGAAAATAGTAACCAGCACCAGCATGTAAAACGCAGTCGTTTGATAGAAGTGCGGCCGCAGCGTTATAGTTGCGGTGGAAGCCTCGGACTTCCACCCGTCACTGTCTCCGACTTGCACATGAAAACGGTACTCGCCGTGCGGAATGTTGGTGTAATAAGCGGCGCGTCCATTGCCTGCCTGTATCCAATCCTTGTCAAAGCCTTCCAGCATGTATCGAAAACACAGCTTTTCGGGAGCAATAAAGCTAGGGGCAGCAAACTGAAATTCAAGACGTCCCTTGCCGGGAGGACTGATAAGGGGCTTACTCAGGGAATAATTATGGTCATCAATAGAAACGTGCTCCAGGATGGCTTGTACTCGTGAGCTGCTCTCCTTA
>JAFAZU010000446.1 GCA_019239585.1 Acidobacteriaceae bacterium | reverse complement strand
GGTTTTAACCGCGCTACCAGATTGCACCAGAACATGTCCCGGTCCGCCAATCCATCCCATGTGGGGGTGATTTGCGCTTTCATCATCATGGGAACGTAAACATCGGCGGGCGCTCCTATATTGATTCCATAAAATCCAGGCGGCGTTACTCCGACCACCACGTAAGGATGGCTATTTAGGCGCATGGTACGACCTACAATGTTCGGGTCACCGCCAAAGCTGCGCTGCCAGAATCCGTAGCCTAGAACGGCAAGAGGATGGCCACCCGGTTTTTTGTCATCCGCGCTTGTCAGCAGACGCCCCCGCCACGGTTTTACTTTGAGAACATCGAAATAGTTGCCGGTAACCAATTCGCACCGAATGTGCTCGCTTCTCTCCGTGGTGGCAAGTGTCGCAGTCACACCAAAACGCCCCAGAAGGCCACTAAAGATAGAACTCGTTGCCGCGTTCAGATCCTGATACTGAGGATAGGAAAATGTGCTATGCATTCCGCCCTCAAATGTCCATCCTCGATGGATGCCCTTATCATGCAGAATCACAAGCTGTTCCGGCTGCGGCACCGGCAGTGAGTCCAAAACCACATGTTTCATCACCGTGAACACCACCGTATTCGCGCCAATGCCCAAGGTTAATGACAAAATCGCCATCAGAGAAAACACCGGAGCGTTGCGCAGGGTCCGGAACGCCAGTCGTAAATCGCGTTTCAGAGTATCAATCCATACGTTGTCAGAATCCTGCTGTACCGGTCTCTGGATAAAAGTGTTTCTGATTTTCCCAAACAGTCCCATGACACCTTCTACAGCTCCTATCCTGCTCGAAGTACTACTAACTGTCAAGCGGGTTCCCATAGGCGGAATTTGAAACTACGAGAAGATTTGCTCATCTAATAAGTTGAGCTGGATAGCGCCGTTCTGCTTGAAGAACAACAGGAAAAACTCCTCAAGTCGTTATCACGTTTACGGATAATTCGATAAATAATCTAATGTTTTCCCTAACCGAAAACCAGCAATCGAGGTGTGCCGCCATGAATTTCCCTCAGGAACTTTTCCGCATTAAACCATTCAATTGGTCTCAGTCTCCAACACAGAAGGAACGAATGAATGCCTGCTATTAACAAGAACCGGATCAGGGAAGGTTTGCCGCACCCGCGCGGCGCAACCTGGGATGGCAAGGGTACCAACTTTGCTCTTTTCTCCGCGAATGCAACTAAGGTGGAAGTCTGCATCTTTGACCCAAAGGAAAAAGAGATAGATCGCATTGCACTGCCTGAGTTCACAAACCAGATTTGGCATGGTTACGTGCCTAATATTACTCCGGGTACCATCTATGGTTATCGTGTACACGGCCCATACGCACCGGAAGCGGGACATCGCTTCAATCCTAATAAGCTGCTGCTTGATCCTTACGCTTGCGCCAACTACGGCGAGCTCAAATGGCATCCTTCTGTTTTCGGCTATGTTATGGAGTCAGGCGATGACACGACGTTCGATAAGCGGGATAGCGCGCCGTACATGCCGAAATGCACAGTTGTCGATCCTGATTTCCTGTGGGACGATGACGAGAAGCCTCACCGCAGGCGCGTTCCCTGGGACAACACGATTGTCTATGAACTGCACGTAAAGGGATACACACAGAAGCACCCCGCCGTATTACCCCAGTTGCGCGGCACTTATGCCGGGCTTGCTACGAAGGAAGTCATCAGCTACATAAAGTCGCTTGGAGTCACGTCGGTCGAGCTGCTGCCCATTCACACCTTTATCAATGACAACAACCTGCTTGAAAAAGACCTGACTAATTATTGGGGCTACAACACCATTGGCTTCTTCGCGCCCGATCCACGCTATGCCGCCCGCCGCGAGGACAGCTTGCGTGAGTTTAAGGAAATGGTAGCCCGCTTTCACGATGCCGGCCTGGAAGTTATTCTCGACGTTGTCTACAACCACACCGCCGAGGGCAATGAAAAAGGCCCCACGTTGTGCTTCAAAGGCATCGACAATGCCAGTTACTATCGTCTGCTGCCCGATCA
>JAFAZU010000363.1 GCA_019239585.1 Acidobacteriaceae bacterium | reverse complement strand
TGCTTCCAGATAGAACGCCCGTTGCTCGCGTTCCCGCTCCTCGGCGATCCTGCCAACAATCTGTTCCACCGTCCGGCGCTGATCGGAAAACCGGGTCAGGATGCTGAGAACATTATCGCTCGCTTCGGCGCTCGCCAGCAACGGCGCACTGTCGATCTCGCGCAAGTCAATCAACGTATAGCGAAAAGAATCGAACGGCTCTGGCAGACGCTGGGGCATGCGAAGTCGTTTTCGCCCTACGTATAAAACCAATTGGAATGGGAACTGTCCATACTGGCGATAAGCTCCCAGACTGTACTCGGCCATGCGTGAGGGCATGGTTGGATCATTGGTGCTCTGGCCTTCAATCTGCACCAATCTGCCGTCATTAGTTTGACCGAGCAGGTCGAGGTGACGGTTCTGCATATGCGGCAGTTCAGTCGGTAACCAGTTTACGACCGTGACACCGGCCAGTTGCGGCAGGAGTTGCCGGGAGCGTTGCAGAAGCAGCTTGAGAACAATGTCAAAGGCTTGCATCATTGCTGTCTTCGATCAAAGCTCAGCTTCGGCTTCGATCTCGATCAGCATGCGCGGATCGATCAAGGCGCGTACCTCGACCATGGTGGCGCAAGGGCGAATATGATGGAAAGATTCATAGTGGGCACGACCGTACTCCTGCCAGCGCGAGATATCGGTGACGAACATGCGCGTACGCACCACGTTTTCAAGAGTTCCTCCTGCCTGTTTCAGGGCGCGTTCAATATTGCGAATCACCTGTACTGTCTGCGCATAACCGTCATCAATGCCAACCAGATTTCCGTTTTCATCGGTAGCGGTTGTTCCCGTAAGATAAATGCGGTTATCGACCCGGACAGCGCGACTATAGCCGACAATGTCTTCCCACTTAACGCCTGAAGAAATGTTCTGCCGAATTTGGCTCATAACTTTATGCTCCTATGCTCGTGGAAGCGTTAGGGTAAACTTCGAACCGGAGCCGAGGTAGCTTTCAACAGAAACAGTTCCCCCCATTCGATTTACAACCTCTTTGACAATGGGAAGGCCAAGACCAGTGCCGCCAGCGGGACGCGACCGGGCCTTATCCACACGATAGAATCGTTCGAAGATTCGACTGATTTCGGTGCTGGGAATACCGATGCCGGTGTCGCTAACAGAAATGGTGACTTGGCCATCAGGACCACAACCGCACTCAACATTTACCTCTCCATTCGGTCGATTAAACTTGACAGCGTTATCCAGAAGGTTGATGAAAACCTGTTCAAGGCGAAACCGTACACCTACTACAGCGCAGTCCCGACATCGGCTGTAGTCCACAACAACGCCTCGAATTTCGGCAGCGGGCGCAACTGTGTTAACAGCAGATTTAACAGCATCGAGAACTGATATCCGTTCCGGCGCTGCCGGTGAATCTTTCTCAACATCAAGTTCTGAAAGCACAAGTAAGTCGGAGGCAATATTGTTCAACCGGATGGAATGTGACAGGATGATTTCCAGAAATTTACGATTGTGCTGCTCGTCTTCAATCGCTCCATCAAGAAGCGTTTCAGCGTAGCCTCGGATAGCGGCTAACGGCGTGCGAAATTCGTGTGAAACGTCCGCGACAAAGTCCTTACGCAACTGTTCCTGGCGTTGAATGTCAGTGATGTCGTGCAGAACAATGACAGCGCCTTGCGTGGCCGTTGGTCCGAAGGGGAGCGCGCGCGCTTCGAACCAACGGCCCGCCGCGCTCGGAAGCTGAAAGCGGTCAGAATGGGTGGATCCGCTGCTTAATACCTGCGCCAGGATGTCGCGCAGAAGCGGCTCGCGAACAACTTCGTAAAGCGAGCGGCCCTCGTTTACGGGCGTTCGAATGCTGAAAGCGTCAGCGAATGCCTGATTGCAGAAAATAACGTTCAGGTTATTGTCTACTGCCAGAACGCCTTCCGCCATGCAGGCAAGAATCGTTTCGCGACGGGAGAATTCCAGATTTGTCTGTTCCACGATAGAGCGTACGCGGCCCGCCATGGCTCTCATGCTGCGAGACAGGCTCTGGATTTCTGATGGGCCTTCGGAGGGAAGATCTTTCTCCTGCCCCGGAAGAGCGGCAATAAACTCATTAAGGCGGCGAGTTTGGATCGCCCACTGACGCGTGAGGAAATGGTAAAGCGTTACTGCAATAGCATTTAAACCCGCAAAGACGACAGCTAGCTTGGCCAACGCGGTAACGCTGCGCCCCGCTTCAAAGTCCGGTTGAATCCAAACAACAGCCAAGGGAAACGCGAGCATCAGAATGCACCGCGTTCCG
>JAFAZU010000350.1 GCA_019239585.1 Acidobacteriaceae bacterium | reverse complement strand
TCATAGTTTAGCAATTCGCGCGAACACGCGTGAAGTATATCTTAGGAAAGTTGAAAATAAAGGGGTTATAAGAATTGACGGCTAATTAATATTCTTGGTAGGACGCAAGCTGATCGTGGAGATTCTGTAAACCCACAAACGTCTGGTCACAACCGATTCCGGACTGTTGGAGCGCTTCCACACAGGTCACGTCGAGAGCATGGGGCGTGTCTTTACGCATAATCTGAAACACCGTTTCGAGCGGCAGACTATCTCGGTAAGGACGCTTAGCAGATAAAGCATCGAAGATATCCGCTACCACGAGAATTCTTGCTTCAATAGGCAGTTGCTCTGCTGTAAGGCCGCGAAAATATCCCCTTCCATTCAACTTTTCGTGATGAGAGGCAGCGATCTCGCTCATCTCGCGAAACCCCGGAATACCTGCCAAGATCTTCCAGGTGTAAAAAGGATGCAGTCGCAGCACCTCCCACTCCTCATCGGTGGGCTTGCCTGGCTTTTCCAGAATGGTATTGGGAACGCTCAGCTTCCCGAGATCATGAAGTAGCGCCGCGTGCCGGATGAAGAGAATCCGCTCTCTTTTCAGCTTCAGTACGCGCGCAATCGCGACGGCTGCATTCGCGACGCCATTGGAGTGATTGAAGGTGAAAGGTGATTTAGCGTCAACAATTTGGGCAAAAGCAAGGCAAATGGAATCGAGAGTCGTATCACCTTTCTTCATCACCTTTTGTTGAGGCTCCATTTCCAGCCCAAGCGTGAATGCCCGGTCGCTGAGAAGATGGGTCCAAAGCTCTTTTCGCCGGGCCAAAGATCGAACTGCTTTGATCAGATCAGGATCGAACCACGCCTTGCTTCTTCCGTTGACAACAGCAAGCGCCGCTTCTGCCCCTTGGCTTGCAAGAAAAACTTCCAGCGTTTGAGCCAGCAGCATGATACGGGAAAGAATGGGGATTTCCGTCTTACGCAGGCCATCCGGATTGCCCCGCCCGTCCCAGTGCTCATCCAGGCTCAAAATACCGTGGGCCGTCTCATCAGACAGCTCCATAAGTCGGGCCAGCGTAGAGCCGCGCTCGCAGCGGATCTTCACTACATCTTTTGTGTGCTGCTTTTGGTGCAGCGCCATGCGAAACAGCGCTCGGCTTCGTTCGAGAAACGGCTTGCCCGGAGCGACATGCGAGAACGCATATTGAATGGTTTCCCAACTGATTCGTGTCCAATCCGTAGTCTTCACGTCCCGCTTGGCCTTGATGTCATCTGAGCCGAGAGCATGGAATGTCTTCGAAGCGTTGCTACTACAGCCACAATCTTTAAGGAGCAATGCGTAGTAGAGATCATTGCGGACTTCGTCAGAAAGTCCAATTTCTTCCGCAATCCTCATTCCCAGAATGCAGGAACGAATCGAATGTCCGGTCGGCTGCCCCGTTGACAGGTCCAGAGCATGAGAAAGAGCGGACACTACCGCTCCGGTCCGCATGGTTGTCCCGACCTGAGCCTCTAAGTAACAAGGCGCTATCCAGGAAGGGAGCGCGGGATCAGCAGCAATTGTGGCGCTCATGAAGTATAACATCGAAAAAGCCAGCTCGCTTTAGAGTTCAAAAGGTTAAATTCACCTCTAAACCTATCCTGTTTTTCCGCGATACGGCGTTGTGATGCGTCGTTTTTACCTATTGTTTTTAGCCGGGCTTTTCCTAGCTGTTCGCGTGAAAGCTGTTGACGTTTATGGCGCGGCTTCCAGCGCTCAATCCGTGGCGTTGGGCGGATTATTTGCCGGTTCAGGCAGCGGTCCGACCGATTCGCTGGCCGCTAATCCCGCAGCCCTGACTTTCATAGGCCGTCCATTACTGGAAGTTTCCGGGATGGGCGTGCTGGCTCACGGCGCTTATCAGAATTCGACCCCTTATCTCGGATCGTTAAGTAATTCCGCCGGGCTGGCGGGCTCGGCGGCGTTTGCCTCTCGTGTAGGCGCGTCCAGGGTCAGTCTCGGCGTTGGTGTTTTTCCGGTTTCCCTTCTCTCCGATCAGTGGCGGTATGCCGATCCTGCTGGAACCGCAGGAGTCAGCTATGGCATACAAACTAACAAGTCCGCCTTTATTGCTCTCCAGCCGACAGTCGGCATAGGTATTCAGGTCACGAAACGGCTTGCAGTCGGCGCGGGCTTCGGCATCTTGTACAACGCCAACACCTTGGAAACGCCTTATATTTTTCAGAACAATGCCCTCAGCGGATTGAAAACATTATTGAACCTGCACACGAACGGAGTTGGATATAACGGCACGATCGGAGCGATCTTTACTGCAACTCGAACTTTAGAATTCGGCTTGGCATACAAGACGGAAACCACCGTACACACGACAGGCACTGCCAATGGCAATGCATCTACACAATTTGCTGCATTAGGGCTTCCCTTTCAACCTACTTTCCGCTACACAGCAAAAGTCAATAACACCTTTCCACAATCCGTCTCGGCAAACATAGCTTGGCAAGCTCGACGTCGTATCCGGACTCACCTGCAAGCAGATTGGATCAATTGGCGCAGCGCATTTGTGAACCTGCCGGTTCACCTGACAGGAGGCACCAATCCCGATATCAACGCGCTCTTGGGTTCCTCATCTCTGGATGATTCGATCCCCCTCGCTTGGCGCAATCAACTGGCATGGCGAGCAGGCATGGAAGCGTCGGTAACTGAAAATGCGACAGTGCTCGGAGGGTATTCTTACACAAATAGCCCTGTTCCTTCGCGCACCTTAACTCCAATGACAGCAGATATCATGAGAAACGCGCTTTCAACCGGCATCTCGTACCACCGGAGCCGCTACCGGTTCGAACTGGCCTATCAGGCAAATCTGCCCTCCAGCGCTGAGGTGGGAACAAGTCAGCTTCTCGCTGGTGAATACGACCACTCAAAGACAAGCCTTTGGTTACAAACGATCGTCCTCACGACGGGTATCCGCTTCTAGCCTTCATGCCAACATCACCTTGTGATGAACGTACCAATCGCTTTGAAACACCTCCCCTCCGTCATACACAAGCTTTTGAGCCAGAAAATCACGAAACTGTGGATAGCAGATTTCAACTTGCCGTCGGGTGGCCCAACGGTGATATGTCAGATAAAAGGACCCATCACGCTCAATTCCCAAATCGATTAATGCCCGAAATGCTCGGGCGGCAGCATCCAACCCTCCGGCGTCGTGCGTCACGTGCAAGTTGAAGATCACGCAAGCGTAACTCTGCCGCGCCCACCGCAAAAAGCTTTCTTCATCTTTTTCGATCAGGCGAACCGTGCCGTAGATCAGATTTGCTCTTCCTTCACGCAACACCCGCCTTGCCTCCTCCATAAATGAGACGAGCGCAGAGCGAGGCACGTAAATTTCTGTAATCATCTCTGTCGCTTTCACGGCAGCACCCATCTTGCGATCCAGTTCGAGGTGATAGCCCGGCTGATACGCTGCCGAAAGCTGCCAGTCGTGATAGTAAATCTGCCCCGATGTCGCCAGGTAGCGTTTCGTATACAAATTAAAGGCCAGCCGTTTATGAGTGTGGGAGTAATAAGTGAGCCGAGCCCAATCCTCGGGATGAAAACGCGTTGGGTTTTGCGTTAGCGGCGTATCGGGATCCACAGGCTGATAGCAGGAAAACACGCCGCGCCGCAGAAAGCTGTCGCGGCCGCTATCGGTAGCAAACTGAAAATCTCCATACAAGTAGCCATCACGTATTCTCCCGGCAAAAGCATCCGGGATTTCCTGCGTATCGGCAATTCGCACCACGCGCCGCACTTTCACGCGCGGGGTCAGCCGCAGGCGCACGGAAGTTACAACGCCGAAAAGCCCATAGCCGCCGATCACTAGCCGGAACAAATCCGGATGGGTGGACCGGTCACAGCAGAGGAGATCACCTTCCGCATTCATCAGCTGAAAGGACTCCACATCGTTGATGAACGGCTTGAGATTCAGTCCACGACCATGTACATTGGAAGCCAATGCGCCACCTAAAGACAGGCGATCCGCCCCTGTCTGCTTCTGAAAAATGCCGAGCTGTGATGGACTCCCTGCCTGTAACCGGTTGAGTTCGCTCAAAAGCTCCGGCCACTCAATGCCCGCTTCTGCCTCAATCG
>JAFAZU010000337.1 GCA_019239585.1 Acidobacteriaceae bacterium | reverse complement strand
GCTTTCCCGCTTAACTGCTGGAACGTAATCGAGCGGGCCAGCGTCTCGAAAGTGGGTTCGCGTTCCATCAACTCGCAAGGTCCGACACGGCGTATGATTTCGGCCAACACCGGGTCAGCGTTTCGAAGATGTTTCGTGGCAATTTCCATGGAATGTGGAACCTGTTTCCCAGCCTGTAAACGATAATCATAGCCAAGATGAGCAGTTTCTCCCGTTCTTTCCTTTTTATAGCCCTGGCCGCATTAACGGTGTGCGGCATTAGCGGCTGGCAATCGGCAATTGCTTCGCAAGATCCCCAGCCGCCATCCAATCCGGTTACCACTCCCGGACAGGATGGCGTGATCCGCGTCAATGTGGAATTAGTTAACATTCTGTTTACAGTAAAAGCGAAAAAAGGCGGACAACTCATTCCGAACCTCGAAAAGCAGAACTTTACGGTTTATGAGGATGGTAAACAGCAAACCATTCAGCGCTTCTCACGCGAAACGGATCTGCCGCTGACGCTTGGTTTGCTGATCGACATCAGCGCCAGCCAGGAGCGATTAATCGACATCGAGCGGCAGGCGGCTTCGCAGTTTTTTTCAAGCGTGATCCGCAAAAAGGATGAAGCATTCCTGATCTCTTTTGGAAAGAGCACCGATCTGCTGCAGGATTATACAAATTCACCACGCCAGCTTTCGGCTGCCTTGCAGGACTTGCGCGGTGACGGCCAGACACCGGCAATTGGGCCAATTCCTATTCCTAATACCGGTCCGGTTCCCACGGTCGGCACGCCAAAGGGAACGCTTCTGTTCGATGCTGTCTATCTCGCCTCTAATGAAAAGCTGAAAAGCGAAGTGGGACGAAAGGCGATGATTCTCATTACTGATGGCGAAGACCAGGGCAGCACCTATAGGGTCCGAGATGCTATTGAAGCCGCCCAACGCGCCGATGCGATTGTTTACAGCATCTACTACGTAGATCGTGGATTCTACTACGCTTCCGGCATGATTGGCGGCGGAGGCGAAGGCGATCTGCGCAAGATGTCCGAAGCAACGGGCGGTCATGTGTTCACCGTCAGCGGAAAACATCCATTAAGTGAAATCTTCAACCAAATCCAGGAAGAGTTACGGAACCAGTATTCTATCGGCTATGAATCGACAAACTCCAGGCGTGATAATACGTTCCGCCACATCGAAATTAAAACCGATAACAAAGACTATCGGGTGCAAGCGCGCAACGGCTATTACGCTACACCGCCCGATGCGCAGTGACATGCTGGCGAGCCTGGAAGTAATCGGCTATCGCCTCCCGTAAGGGCGGCATTGGCGCAATGCCAACCGACTCCAATTTGCTGTTGGAAAGGGCAGAAAACTTTGGACGCCGGGCCGCTGTTCGATACTCCCGTTCGTTTGTAGGGGTCAAGGAAGGCTCCAGACCGGCCAACTCAAAGATCAGCTTGGCATACGCATACCAGGAAATCGGCTCGCCGCCGCCGAGGTGAAGCACACCCCGAATACCACGTTCCACCAGATCAGCGGTTCGGGAGGCCATGGCTGGCGCGTATGTTGGTGAGGCCACGTGATCTGCCACTACGCGAATGGGCTTGCCGTCCTTTGCCAGCCGCAGCATCAGTTCGGGAAAGTTACTCCGGGGGGTAAACATACCGGCTGGTCCAAAGACGCCCGATGTCCGAATGATCAACGGATCGTCCAGATAAGCTCCCGCATACAGTTCACCCCCTAGTTTTGAAACCGCATAGGCCCCTAACGGATGCGGGGCATCAGTTTCTATATAAGGGCTGCCCTTTGTTCCGTCAAATACGTAGTCGGTCGAGTAGTGGACCAGTTGAGCGCCTGTTTGACGGCACGCTACGGCTAAATTCCGGACAGCGAGCGCGTTGATTGTAAAAGCAAGGACGGGTTCTGATTCTGCGATATCAACTTGGTTGTAAGCTGCTGCGTTGATAACCACCTGCGGGTCCGCTTCGGCAATGGTCTTTTCGACTGCCGGGGCGTCGGTGATGTCCAGCATATGCCGGTCAAACCTTTGAACGATCCACTGTCTGCGCTCAAACTCCCGGCACAACTCGATACCAAGCTGGCCTCCGCCTCCAAAAACGATTACTTTCTGCTGCATGTACTTGCAGCATAACGGATGAAAGCGGGCAGGATTACACCGATTACACCCAAAATGCCGTTAGGGCCGCTCGGTGAATACATTGCTGGCTTCGGTCAGATTCTCCACTTGAACTTGCCTCACTCCGTTGTTTGTAGAGAAACGCACTCCGCGCACACCGGTGTTTGACTCAGCGGCGAAAAAGTAGGTAAACAGGTCGCCGTCCCAATGGGTCAGTTCATAGCGTGTGCCGCGCGGCGGCAGGTGCAACGTCAGTTGCCCATGGCTCTCTTGTTCAATGGTCAGTTCACCGTAATACTCGTTGTAGTAACGGCCTGTGTAGGCTTGGGCCGGTTGAGCTGGAGCAGGAGAAGAGGGCGGCGTCAGCTTGGAATAGTCCGGGGAAAAGTTCTGTGCCTTGTCGACCATTGCCTGGAAAGCAGCTTGATACAGACTAATCCAGTCTTGGCTGATGGCTCCGGTTTCATATAAGTCAAAGAAGGCTCGGGCAATCGCTTCCGGCAGTCCCACTGGAGTGGTGTTTGCCAAAGCGATAATCCCCAACTGCTCGGAGGGGGAAAACCGCACAGTCGTGCCAGTTCCTAAAAAGAAAGCTCCACTATGGCTCAGCGTCTTGCGCCCATTTGCGTCTAAAGCGACATTCCAGCCAAGGCCGTAGTACTCGTTAGGTATTTTCGGATCGCGCAAAATGACGGGCTTACGCGTCTCGTTGAGAGCCGCTGCGTCAATAATTCGTTGTCCGTTGAAAACGCCTCCCTTCATCTCCATCCGAAGCCAATTTGTAAGGTCTCGTACACTGGAACTTACTCCGCCGGCGGGCGACTCACTGTCCGGAATTCTCTGATATCGGCTGACTGGATTTCCATCAATAAACACGTGAATCGCTGCTTTATTGGCAGCGTTCTCATAATCCGAATATCGCGAGCTGGTCGCGCTCATGCTCAAGGGAGAGTAGAGCCGTTCCGCGCTGATGTCTTCCCAGCGCCGCCCCATGTGCTTGACTGGGGCAAAAGCGCCTTCAGTGAAGCCGAAATTGGAGTACCCGTAAACCTTGCGGAACGGTTTATTCAAGGGCAGCAGCCGCAGACGGCGCAGAATCTCAGTGCGATCGTATCCTAAATCTTCCAGCATGTCACCGGACTGCTCCGGTAGTCCGCTGCGATGGGAGAGCAGGTCGCGAATCGTTAGGCGTTGTGTAGCCTGCGCGTCGCTGAGTTGGAAATCGGGGTCCAGGTCTTGAATGCGGTCGTCCCAGTTCGCATCTCCCGTGCTCACTAGCGCTGCCACGACGCTCGAAGCAATCGGCTTCGAGAACGAGGCAATCTGAAACACCGTATCCACATCTATTAGCTCCGGCCGCGCACTATCCCGCAACCCGAACCCTCGCTGGAAGATGACTTCATCTTTGTAGACGACCGCCACGGCCAAGCCTGGCACCTTCGTCTGCGCCATCCCTTTCTGGATATACTGTTCCAACTGCGGAAGCAAGGAACGAGGATCACGGGCCGTGGCTGCGGGTGTCTGCAGCGGGGCAGACATCAGGGTCGAGCCGCATGCCACGCTGAGTAGAAGCGTCGATAAAAAGGACAGGAGTTTGCGCACAGGAGGAGCATATCAGTCCCGCTGCGGTCTGATCAATAGACAAAGAGAAGCAACTATTAATTGAAGATGAGCGCTCGCGCTAGCAGACTACCGAGTTTAGCACTCAACTTATTGCCGGGTGTAGCTGAGTTTACATTCCGAGAATGATCCACCGCCAACGGGTCTCATCCGCGAAGACGGCGAAACATTTTCGCAGAGCAGACGGGAGCGAAGCGCAATCAGGCTTTGCAAGCCGCTTAAAACCTGCTCCACTTTAATCTCGACTTTCCAGGATTGGTTGATGTTGGCGCAAAAAATGACCTCGCCCAAAAACAGTGCGTCGTTATACTCAACCGTCACGGCTTGAGAAATTGGTAGTGTCTGTTCTGTCTCCAGGAATAGGCGCTTCCCCTGTATGTCCCCGTAAAGGCAGGGAATACTCTGGGAAATCCCTTTGGAAGAGAACTTAATGGTAGCGGATTGCGGATCGTGTGTTGAGTAGCGGCTCACACCATACTGATCGGCAGGACACCCGGTTTCCTTTAGGGCGGCTAAAAATGTGATTCGATAAAAAACCAGAGGGAAGCGCCAATGACCACGGGCAATAGAAATTCGAGCCATCTCCGCAGTGACCGGCTGCCTTCACGACGCTTCTGCAAAGCAATGCTTTGCAGTTGCCGCGCCCGGATAGCCTCCGCCAAGCGGCATTTTACTTCGCTCGGTTCCCCTTGGAGCGCCCGCACCAGTTCTTCGCGGCCCCGTTTATCGGCGATCAGGATCGTGGCGGCATTCAAGCTGCGGGTCGATTCCTGCAGTCTTTGGCGGAGCGCAGGCGGCACTTCCTCCACAGAATGAAACACCCTGGTCCTGTCACCAGTGGCGATAAAGATGGTAGAGCTTCTTGCAGTCAGCAAGGCCATAAATCGTTTTAGCTCCCTAGAGCGCGAAGTCGCGGGATCGCATCGGTCCCGAGTTCATTGCCTGTATTATCTAATACTACCTGTATAAACCCGAGCGCCGCTTTGGAAAGCGACTTGTCGCGCCGGTAAATCAGACCCACTCGCCGGATCATGGGCTCCGGCCCTAACGAAACGGCGGCCAGCCTGCCCGTCCTCACCTCTTCCTGGCAATGGGAAGCCGCCAGGAAGGATAAGCCGAGATTCGCCATTACAAATCGTTTAATCATTTCCGTTGAATCCAACTCCATGGATATATTTAAATCATCCAGAACCGGGTCCAGCCAAGTATTGAGCCGCGCTCTGGTGGTTCCCGTTTTCGGCAGCAGCAGTTGTTCACCCAACAAATCGCGCGGCATAACTCGTTCGTAAGATGCAAGTTTATGCCCGCCAGGAACAAGCAGTTTGATCTCGTCGGAATAAATTTTGACCACTTGGAGCTTTTTCTCCTGCACGGGAAGCTGCGTGATCCCGAAATCGGCCAAATTATCGAGCACCGCCTGGACGACCCGCGTGCCATAGGACCGATCCACTGAGAGTTGAACATTAGGAAATTGCTTTTTAAACTCGGCAAACACGCCGGGCAGCACATAGATGCAGGTGGCCTCATTGGCGGCGATCAGCAATTCGCCGCGAGGCACCTTTTCCAACTCGTTAATGCTGTCCTGCGCACGACGGCGAAGCGCCAGGATCTGTTCCGCATGTTCAGCAAAGATACGGCCCGCGACGGTTAACGAGATTTTTGTTCCCAACCGCTCGAACAGCGTGGTGTTCAGTTCCTGTTCCAACTGGCGTACCTGGGCGCTAATGGCCGGCTGCGTCCGGTAACAGGTCTGGGCCGCCTTTGAGAAGCTTTTCAAGCGAACGATCTCAAGGAACGTATGGAGTTGATCGAGATCCATAGACAGGGGGATA
>JAFAZU010000183.1 GCA_019239585.1 Acidobacteriaceae bacterium | reverse complement strand
GACGAGTTTGGTATCGACTACATCGAAGGCGGCTGGCCGGGATCGAACCCCAAGGACAAAGAGTTTTTTGCCCGCGCGAAGCAGCTAAAACTCAGGCATTCCAAGCTGACCGCCTTCGGCGCCACACGCTTTGCCAAGAACCCCGTGGAAACGGACCCGAACGTCGCTGAACTTCTGGGGGCGGAAACTCCCGTTGTATCCATCTTCGGCAAAACTTGGGATTTTCATGTGCGTCGCGCTCTCGGCATCACTGAAGAAGAAAACCTGCGCCTCATCTCCGAAACTGTTTCCTACCTTCGCGCGCACGGCCGCGAGGTGGTCTATGATGCTGAACACTTTTTTGACGGCTATAGCGCGAACCCCGCCTATGCGCTGCAAACCTTGGAAGCAGCCAAGCGAGCGGGAGCGAACGTTCTGTGTCTTTGTGATACAAACGGCGGCACGCTGCCTCAACGTCTGGTGGAGATCGTTGGGGAAGTGCGTACACGCTTCGATGGAGTGTTAGGCATTCATTGCCATAACGACTCGGAACTTGCCGTTGCCAATACCCTGATGGCCGTGGAAGCTGGAGTAACGCATGTGCAAGGTTGCATCAACGGTTACGGCGAGCGTTGCGGTAATGCGAATCTTTGCTCCGTTCTGGCGAACCTGGAACTGAAGCTAGGCCATACCACCATTGGGCAGGAGAATTTAATAAAGTTGACTCATTTAGCCCGCTTCGTCGCGGACTTGGCGAATCTGCCCCTACGCAACGAACAGGCATTCGTCGGCGGCAGCGCTTTTGCGCACAAGGGCGGCATTCATGTCAGCGCCGTTATGAAAGACTCGGCCACCTACGAGCACATCAAGCCTGAGATGGTGGGGAACCGTCAGCGTGTTCTCCTCAGCGATCTTTCCGGACGCGGCAACATTACTTACAAGCTGGATCAGCTTGGCCTGCAGGAGCATCTGGCCGACAACGCTCGCCACGAACTCCTCCGCCGCATCAAAATGATGGAGCATGAAGGCTACGATTTTGAAACCGCCGAAGGGACTTTTGAGCTGCTTGTGCGCGAAGCTGCTCATCCGGAGTTTGATCCGTTCGAAGTCATCAGCTATGAAGTTTCGACGAAACTGGACCGCAGCACCTCCGGTAAACTCCCCGGCAATGACGAAACGATCACATCCGCCAGCGTCACCTTACGGGCCAACGGTGAAGTACACACCCATACCGCCACCGGCAACGGCCCTGTTCACGCGCTCGACATCTGCCTGCGCCAGTGTTTAGCGGTAGTTTATCCCGCCATCACTGCTGTTCAGTTGCTGGACTACAAGGTCCGCGTGCTGGGAGCAAAAGGCGGCACTAGTTCCAAGGTGCGTGTCCTGGTGGAATGGACTGACCATCGCAATAATTGGTCTACCGTGGGCGTTTCCAATAACGTCATTGACGCCAGTTGGCGCGCCTTGGTGGATGCTCTGCGTCTGGAGTTGATTCGCCTGCTGGACAAGCAGCCCGGCGCTCAAGTCACCCGCGACTTTAGTTGGGCGGTATAAGAGTAGTCTTGCATTTTTGTTGTTGACATCCAACAGTATAATTTTATACTGTAGTCATTCGACAATATGGAGCGCGCTTCGTCCCGGCTGGGCCTTCTGCAAGGAACACTGGATCTACTGATCTTAAGAACCCTTGTTGCTGGCCCGAGGCACGGCTGGTCGATTTCGGAGAGAATTCAGCAAGCCTCGCAAGATGTATTGCAAGTCAATCAGGGTTCGCTTTACCCGGCGCTTCATCGTCTGGAACACCAAGGCTGGATCAAAGCCGAATGGGCGACTTCGGAATTAGGACGGCGTGCGCGTTTCTACCGGCTTACCCCTGCAGGGCGCAAGCAGCTTGAAAAGGAAGCAGACGAATGGGCGCGTTTATCGGTCGCAATCGGGCGTGTACTTGAAATGGCCTGATATGCAGTGGAACAGTTTTCAGCAGAGATTTCGATCCTTCTTCTTTCGCCGGAAAGCAGAGTGTGATCTCGATGACGAGCTGACGATGCACCTGGAACTCCAAGTAAGAAAACACCTAGCCGCAGGAATGAGCGAAGTGGAAGCGTATCGGCTTGCACGAGTGGAGTTTGGATGTATCGAGAGTACAAGTGAAGAGTGCCGGGAAGTGGATCGCTGGCGTTGGCTCGATGCGAGCACGCGCAACCTGAAGCACTGTTTTCGCTCGCTGGGCAGAAGCCCCGGCTTTGTTGCGGTTTCCCTTCTCATTCTCACGGTCGGCATTGGGTCAAACCTGGCTGTGTTCAGCATCATGGATGCCCTTTTACTCCGGCCTCTTGCGGTTGAACGGCCCGAGGAGCTTGTGAGGATCTCCTTAATTAACCCTAAAGGTCATCCTTCAGAACTGCCTTCTAGTGGTCTTCCAGTGCTGCAGGAAAATCGGATGCTCCAGGGGATCTGTGGCTTTGATATGTCCTTTTCCGGTGTGGAGATCGCCGGCAACATGCAGCCCCTCGCAGTGGCAGGGTTCACTGGAGACTGTTTCAGAACGCTCGGTCTCCACACCCAGCTGGGAAGGCCGATCACCCCAGACGATGATCACCTCGGGACGCAAGGCATCGCGGTGATTACCGACTCGCTATGGCAGCGCGAGTTTGGAGGTCGGCCCGATGCGCTGGGAAAAACATTCAAGATGGATGGCCAGCTCTACACGATTGTTGGCGTGACTCCAAAGCAATTTACAGGTTTACTGCTGGGCTCCCCGCAAGAGGTCATGATTCCCCTTCTCCAAAGGTCGAATGTGTTGCCGAATGGAAGAAGGCAGACCTGGTACTGGGTGAGCCTGCTCGCGCGACGGACGCCGGGCGTTTCCGAAGAGCAAGCGCGTGCCAGTGTTCTGGCGCAGAAGACACAGCTGCTACAGGAAAGCGTTCCGTACTTCTACAACGCCGCGCAACGCAAGGATTATCTTTCGCGACATCTGGACGTGGTATCCGGCAGGAGCGGAATCGATTATTGGTTACGCAGGCGTTTTGGTGAGCCCCTGTATGCAACCTTCGGCATTTGCGCGCTCATGTTGCTGCTCGCTTGCGTAAACCTCACGAGCCTGCTGCTGGCTCGCGACCTGCATCGCAGCCGGGAGATCTCCATTCGGCTGGCGCTCGGCGCGAAGCGGAGTCAGATTGCCGGGTTGTTTGTATTAGAGAGCGCATTACTGGTTCTCGCCGGTACTGTTGTAGGCGCTCTCGTAGGATTGTGGACAGCCCGGGCGATCCTTGCAAGGGGCAGTCTGATATTCGGATATTTCCGCCTGGATGTCGGCTTCGACGTGCGTGTTTGGATGTTCTTGATAACCCTTGTCGGGTTCGTTCTGACCGTTTTCGCGATGTCCTCTGTCTGGCAAGCCAGCCGCCTTTCCAACCCCGACGCCTTAAAGGACAGTGGACGCGGAGTAATTGCGGCTAACACTTCTGCCCAGAAGACTCTGCTGGGAACTCAGATCGCGCTCACGCTCGCATTTGTGGCAGCGGGCGCTTCACTCGGCGCATCGCTGAAAAACAAGTACCGTATCGATTTTGGAATCGACCTGCGGAATTTGTGGGAGGTGATGCTTGCCGGACGTCCTAAAGGTTCCGACCCGGCTGCCCTCTCTCGTGGTCTCTTACGAGAAATTGAATCATTGCCCGAAATTCGATCAGTCAGCATCAGCGATGCCATACCGTTCTATACATACGACGTCCAGGACCCAGTTGCGATCATTGAGAACGCTCAAATCGGCGGCGAAGTGCGGGCGCGAACAATAGGCGTAAGCGACGGCTTTATAGGAACGCTGGGGGCAAAGATTGTGGCGGGCGAGGACTTTCGGCGCAACAACTCCCCATCCGGCGAGCCCACAGCCATTTTGAGCGAGTCCTTAGCCCGGCATTTCGGGAATCCGCACGATTTGATCGGATATCACGTGCGGGTGGGAGAAGTGGCAGAGTACGGGCGTCTAAAGGTGATCGGCGTTGTTTCGGACACCGACATGAACCTGGCCAACTTGAACGACACGAAGCCATTCACGATTTACATCAACTTCTGGCAGCATCGTTCCTCACAGGGGCACCCGGTTCTGCTAATTAAAACAAGGGGCGGCCCACTTCCTTCCGCTGCCATACGGCGCATAGCCAGGCAAAAGGGATACGAGTACGTTGACCGCATAACCACGATCAGCAGTGAAGTTGATACCGCGCTGGTGGAAGATCGCTTTATGGCATATCTATCAGGGCTGTTCGGAGTTCTGGCGCTCCTCCTGGCGGCGGTTGGCCTTTTCGGACTACTCAGTTATCAGGTGGCAAATCGCACGGGAGAAATCGGCATCCGCATGGCGCTGGGTGCTCAACGCCCGCGGATTCAGTGGCTGATTTTGCGGCAAGTTATGCCAATCCTCGTATGGGGCAGTCTGGCAGGTCTTGCACTCACGCTCGCGCTCGGCAAATTGATGACCAGCTTCTTCTATGGCGTGAGCGCATACGATGTCTCCCTGCTGCTGGTCTCGGTTGCGGTTCTGGCAACAACGGCAGCGGTGGCGGCATGGATTCCCGTGCAGCGCGCCTCATCAATCGATCCGATGCAAGCGTTGCGTCACGAGTAGTTCGCATGAAAAGTCTTTATTTAGGTGGCGGCAAGAATTCCTTTCAAAAGTCCCTTGGTGCTTCTGTTCTATCGAGCTGAAGGTATAACCCAGCAACCCACTGCTTGCATAAACGAAGGTTTATGCAACTCCAGGCGGCCAAAATCTACTTTTCCGATAACCCGACATAATCGGGACTGAACAGAACATACGTAAATCCCTGGCCGCAACAGGACGCTGAAATGTCCTCCAAGCCGAGTTTGTGGCCCGCGGACGCAAGTTCAAATCCGCGGGAAGCGCGTTGTTCGACCAAATGCCCAAAGGATACCCGTCGGCCAGGAATTTCATCGGGATATTGGAAGAGCTTGGGATTATAAAGCTGTCGAGGCGCTGGAAGTACCCGGCTTACGGGAAAGTGCACTTTGCTTAGATTTCCGGTTCGAACATAGGCATCGCTGAAACGGCCGGTCTGTCCAGGTCGGCGGCCAAAACCGCTATGCCCAACTCGCCCTTATACAAACTTTCTGCGCGGATTGCGAGTTCTTTGAAGGCGTCGCCTGGCGGCATCGAGTTTGCGGCGGCCGCGGCTCGTTCTGCGAGCGTCTGAGCCCGATGCAGCCAAACCTTGTCGCCAGAATATCTGTAAAGGTTTAACATCGCGTAGGACTGGCCGGCATACCCGCAGCACAGATTGCCGATCTCGCTCTCACACTGCCAGGCATCGAACCCGGACTGCTCCGCCAACTCTGCGAACTCCGACGCATGCAACATTCGGTGCGCAAGGGTCCAGAGAAAGACAAATCCGGCGCTGCCGTTACACCACCCTCCCATATACGCCCCATTCTGGTTCCGACTTGCACGCGTGCTAAAGCGCCAGCGCGCCCGGGAACCATATCGATCAGCAAAACGGCCAAGCTGATCGAGGCGATCGCAGACTGTAAAGGGGATTGCTGTGCCGGAGGCGCGGCACCAGCTCAAAGTGGCATAGAGCATTCCCGCCCAGCCGTGCGCCGCACCAGAATATGAGATTTCACGGCATTCGCGAAGCGGCGGAAAGCTGCCCAGCTTGTCCCAAAGCAAGCTGAGAGTCTGATTGCCAAATTCCACCAATCGGGCGGCTTCGAGGTAGGGAACACCGGACGTAGAATCCAAAAGAAAGGCCGATCCCAACAGCACTCCGGATTGCCCAAGTGCGACGTCGGGATTTTCGCAGGCGGTGCTGCCGGCGGCTTCGAGATATCTGTCGATAGCGGTTTGCTGCGAAGCTACATCGCCCATGGCCCGCGCGATACATGCTTGGACCAGATGGACGCCGGCGGCGGTGTGATACGGAGAGATACGGCCGACACTTTCAGGCGTTATTTCGATGCCGCTGTTGTAAAAGGCATCCTCGCGATGCATATCACGAGCGGCGCGCGTCGCCCATAAATCCGCCAGCGCGAGCAATTCCGCGTCTTCGCGCGCACAGGCGATACGATACAAACCAAAGGCGGCACCCGCCGCGCCGTAGGTTACGGAAACCCTGGGCGCCGTCTCGATGCCTGTGCGGAAAAGCGGTTCACGCGAATCCAGCCGCGCCAGTAGATTCGCCAACATGTGTTGCGCGCTCGGATAAGGAACGGGCTGGCTATCGACTGAGTGAGCGGGCAAGTCTTTCTGCTTCGCGCGTGCAGCCATCAATGCTTCTCGAAAATCTGCGACCGTCGGGTAACGCTCCGACGGCTCCTTACTCAATGCGCGGCGAATAACGGGCTCGAGTTCCGCGCAAACTACAGTTCCGCGTGCGGAAAACGGGATAGGCCGGTCTTCGGCAATCTGCCGAAACATTTCGTGCTTTTCGGCAGAAAAGTCGAGGTAATGAGCGCCAGTAAGGACGTAATAGAGCAATGCTCCCAATGCATATTGCTCGCCGAGTTTGGTGGAAGCCGGAATTTGCTTTCTCGCGCGGAGCGATTTGGCGTATTCGGGCTCAAAGAAAAAGCCGATGCCTCCGCGCGGAGCACGCCTCAACTCGTTCTCGAACCCGGCGACGCGTGCGAGCCCGAAATCGATGAGTTTTACGTTGCCAAGCGCATCGACGAGTATGTTGCGCGGGTGGACATCTGAATGAACTACATTCTTCTCATGCAGGCGCGAATAAGCGGCCAAGATAGCCAAACAAAGCTCAGAGATACGATCGGCAGCTTCCGTCCGATCGAATTGCCGGAGCTGAGATGCGAGTGTGAAGCAATCGACGCCTGAACACCACTCGAGGAGCAGATAATGGCGGCCATTTTCGGCGCCGCTGTCGAGAAGTTGCGGAGTCGCCTCGCCAGCAAGCAGCTTCAGAATCGCAGCTTCCCGATCGAACATGCTCACCGCGCCCGGATCTGCTCCGCTGCGAAGCAGTTTGAGGGCGGTCATCTTAGTTCGATCAAGCTTTGCTTCGTAGACCTCGGTATCTTCCAACGCCTGAACGCAGCCAACAATTTCGAAATCCAGGAATTTTGTACCTGGGACCAGAGACGGCTGAATCCGCTTGGCTTCGTCTGAATCCGAGGGCACCAGGAAACTGGCGCGAGCAAGACGGTCCAGGACGGGATAGGCCTCTTCCAGCAGGCGTTCAGGATTGCCGTTGCGCTCGCGGCTGTACTGGATGACGGCTTGCACAATCGTTTTAGGGGTTCGGAATTGCTTAAGCAACTCCGCAAATTCGCCGTCCACAACACGCGAAGGTGTGCGCGAATGCGGGCGCGTCAGCGCATAGTCTCCCTGTTCCGCGTCAATCTGTTTTTGAACGGCTTCCGGAAGATCCTTCACGGGAACCAGAAGCACGTCGGATGGCAACACGAATGGATCGGTGATTGGCACTTTTAGAACGCAGCCTCCTGCCAGCCGCCAAAGGCTTCGTCCGGTGTCCACGTGTCCGTGTCAATATGTTCCAGGCGCAAGCGCTCGACCGCAAACTGCCACGGCTCAATTCCGGCATCACGCTGCCCGTATTTGGCAGCGACGAGAGCCGTGGCGAGCCGATTCGTGATCCACAAACGCCAGCTCGGACGTTCCTGCCAGGAGAGCATTCCTCTTTCCTCGGGGGGATCGAGACCCCACGACAGCAATCCGTCAGTTCCGATTTGAGCGGTAAATGGGACGCCTTGGCTCGGCATTCCCGCAAGATGCTCTGCCATTCGCTGCGCGGTTTCCTGAACGCTATTGAAGTCTGGGAAATAGGCAACGATCTTGTCCGGGCGCAAAAGACTGGCGCCGTCTGATCCAACCTTAAAGTGATGTGCGGTCGAGTCCGCTAAACACTCCAAGAAGACCTTGAAAGCGTCGCGCAGGTAATGGGGCTGAGGACTCAGATACAGTTTGAATCCCTTTCTCTCCCCGTTTGCCGGGCCGCTGGTTCTTATAGATTGGGCTGACCAGCGGAGCCAACCCTCGGTTTCAGGAGACGATGCCGGCAATTCCGTCCACTGCGATGAGATCGCACGCCGCAATTCCGGATTCTCAATGCCGAGATACCTCATAACGGCTTCGGAGTCGGGGAACTGGCGCTGCCATGATGGTGTAAGCGGCAAGCGGTTGTAGAAATACAAGCGGGCGGAAAGTTTCACGCTGTCCTCGATATCGAGATCCTGTCCGTAATACAGCGCCGCTCGCGTAAGCCGAGCTACCTTCCCTTGCGGTTCAGATGCGGTTCGTTCGCCGTAAATCAGCTCATACGCTGCAGAACTGCAAACGAATGCTCCGGCGCTCTCAACCTGCAACACGCCGTCCAGGACTAATTCCGCAATATTCCGATTACAACCGTCGCCCAGCATTCTACGGACGAATCCGGGCAACGGCCCTGGTTCTTTTAAGGTTGCGATGAGAAGGGCAGTATCGCGGCAAACGGACTTAGTGGAGAGCGCGACGCCATCTTTTGGCAACAGCAGTCCATAAAAATCCGGATCTCTTGTAAGATCGCGAAGATCGTTTTGCCGGCTGGCCGGAAGACGATCGAAGACGGTTAACTCATAGTCTGGATTCGCTCGAAAAGATAAATCTAAGATGTCTCGTAAACGGACCTCGGCCATCCCGTTTCCATCGCCTTTCTGCGCCTCATTCATTTTCTTCGCAGCGGGACGCTGTGTTGTCTATGTTTGTTTTTTCTCCTGCGCTTCCTTTTTTGCCAACTCGGCGCGCTGCGTCTTCAACTCGTCCATCGCTTCCTGGAGCTTCTGCATGAGCTGATCCACCTGGCTTACGGTTTGCGGTTTCAACGCGGCATTTATGGCTTGTTCCTGCTGCTCCACTGCCGCAAGTTGCTGCTGCAACTGCTGCCTCAGAGTACTCAAGACCTCAAGACTTGCCTGGGGCTCCTCCTCCGGTGGGTGGACCGTTGCCACTCCTATTGCGCAACTGAACCTGGCGTGGCACGGCGTTGCGGCTTGGGTACAGACGTAGGTGCAAATATATGTGCATAGGCCGGTGCATTCAGCCGTACACGCATGGGTGCAAGGCCCGCTGCAACCGGTGCAGCCACCACCACAGGTGATGTTAGTGCACTGCTGGTGCGTGCATAAGTAAGTGCAAGGCCCGCAGGGGGTGTTGTAAGTGCATCCTGGCAGACAAAACTTCTCAGGTGCGGCAGTGGGACCGGCGTTGCAACTGAGGGTACAGGCAGTGCAAGGACTGACATTGATCATCAGATCCTTGACCCGGAACGACTTCATGAAGGGCTCCTTTCTCCTGCAACACGCTGGGCGATGTTACTTTTCTTGCGCTTCCTTCTTGGCCAATTCAGCACGTTGCGTCTTCAGGTCGTCTATGGCTTCCTGCAGCTTCTGCATGAGCTGATC
>JAFAZU010000071.1 GCA_019239585.1 Acidobacteriaceae bacterium | reverse complement strand
AACAGGCGTTCCATCTCCATAGACCGCGCCCACCGCAAACACCAGCGCCTTCCTTCAAGTCTCCTTATCGAAGATGTCCCGGCGAGCAGCGCTGTAGCTCCGCACAAGTCTTCTGCGCCGCGACATCTCCGATCAAGGCTAACGACTAATACGGATAACTGGATCAGTTTTGAGAGCTACCGTGATGGAGCGAAAATTCAGGTGTAATATCCTCAGCCTTTATAAAACCCGCTTTACCGGAAAACCTACATCTCTGCAGCTGCGCTGGGAGGTAACTGGATACCCGGACGCAAACAAAACGATTCTTAGCTCCACAAGATGGAACGATTGATGCCTGCAATTGATGTTTGGCCCGTTAGAGCCATGGCAGCTTGAAACTCAGTTCTAAGCATGCGAACGACTTGTGAAACGCCTTCTTCTCCCCGGTAGCCCAGGCCATAAAGGTATGGCCTCCCAATCAATACTGCAGTTGCACCCAGAGCGATGGCCTTTAAGACATCTGTTCCACGGCGGATGCCGCCATCTACTAATACCGGAATCTGTCCATTCACTTTGTCGACCACAAGCGGAAGCGCCTCAACCGTAGCAGGTGTCGTATCCAGGTTGCGCGCTCCGTGATTAGAGACGATCACACCCGCGAAGCCCTCTTTCGCGGCAGTGGAGGCGTCCTCCGCCGAGAGGATTCCTTTCAGGAGGACGGGTAAGCGAGTCTGGGAACGGACCCAATCGATATCGCTCCAGGTCAGACTTGCGTTCAAGACTTGTGGGCCAAGTTCGCCCGGACGAGTTTCTATATTGGCGAACTGTACTCCCGGCGGTAAATGATAGCCCGCTCGGACATCGTGGTCTCGAACGCCCCGAACAGGGGTATCAACCGTGATGCAAAAGGCGCGACATCCAGCGACTTCGCTCCTCTTCATCAATTCGCGGGTGATGGATCGATCCTTCTGAACGTAGAGTTGAAACCACAGTGTAGAGTTCGCGGCCTTTGAGATCTCCTCTATGGTCACGCTGCTCAATGTGCTAACGACGAACGTAATGCTAGAAGCGCTTGCTGCCCTGGTTGTGGCTAACTCGCCTTGCGGGTGTACCAATTTGTGAGTCGCGGTTGGAGCTAGCAGAATCGGAAAGGCCAATTCTTGTCCCAGAAGAGTTTGTTTCGTGTCTATTCTTGAGACATCTACAAGGACGCGCGGCTTAAGCGATATCTTGTTCCATGCCTCGCGATTCGCGCGCAAAGTAATTTCGTCGGCAGCCCCGGATGCGATGTATTCGAAAGCCATTGGGGAGATGACCTGTTTAGCAAGAGGCTCGAAATCCATGAGGCTGGCGGGGCCAACGGCCTGCCCCTTCAGGAAGAACCTATAGCTAGCTCCCAGAGCGGACAGCGCAAGTAAAGTTGCACGCCGAGTCATACGAGAAGGTTAGAGCATAGCACAACGTTAGTCATTATTTCTTCGCCATTGAGCTGCTTTCGGCATCGATTCGCTGGACTCAACCGAAGAGAAGCAATATAGAAGGAATTCAAGCACAGATCCAATCGACGGCGTGTCGACGCGTAGTGCCGGAGTCATCGGCTACACGGAGTAAGGTTTCCAGCTTGCTCCGACACCGTTGCGAACAAGCGTGAAGCAAGCCTTTCGGCTTCGCGTCGGTCTGCGATTACACCGTTTGTTAGATCGCACTTGGACGGGAAACGCGCTCGCCGTAGATTTTATTCCCGATTGTGCATGTGATGTGGCGATTTCGGAAACTAACCTTGATCCTGCCACCGGCAATAAATCGGGAGAGGGGTATGGGGTGTTCTCGATGCGGACGTCACCCCGCCTGGCGTACCCGGGGGACACGGTAAGGCCGGTTGCTTGTTGAGCTGCCGTGCGCTTTGTGCGCGAGATACATGCGGCAGGTGATTGGCGGTAGCTACGCCACTGCAACGTGCGTGTCGTGTTGCTGTGCTGCTGGCGAACAAGGATATTGCTGAGACCAATGGCAGCTAGGCTCTACCTATGAACTTTATCTTTGCTTTGGCTCTCGATTCAGCGAAGACGTGGTGGATACCTTGGGCCATTGGGATCGGGCTGGGCGGCTTTTTTGCTTATCGGAGGTTTCGCCGACCTAGATAGGAAGCCGGTCATCTTTCCCGTGCACCAATCGATAGTCCTACCCCACCTCATGAACAACTCGGCTTATTGCTGGGCGAAGTACGTCAAATGTTGCTCGTATGGACGGCCCGTGGTTCTGGCAGGCAGCACTGCCACATTTCAAAGCGGCTTAGATTTTGCAATTGGCACACCGGCATAGCCCTACTACCACGTCCTCAGCTTTATGATATAAAGCCCTCTATGCAAGTCAAAAACCCGATGCTCGTTGCTGCCGCTTTGGACTCTGTGCTAATCGCTCCGGCTGCCCTGTTTATAACCGCGCTCGTCCTCCGCAACCTGCCACTCTCTGAGCTGGCGAACACCGGTCAACGGATTGTGATGTGGTACGCGGGGAAGATGTGGACCTTATGGGTGCTGCTGTTGGCGCTGCCGCTTGCTGTCTTGCTGACCGGAGGCGTCGTGCTGATGCGTGAGTGGGAGGAGAGGCCGCCTGCTGTGCGACAACCTTTCGCGATGATCCGGGCGCAACCGATGAGTCTTTGGATTGCTGCGCTGACCTTGAGTGCCGTTGGCATTCTCACGGCTGTCGTCTTGCACATGCTCGCGAACTAAATCCCGTTCGTCTCAGAAAGGCGGGTCCTAGCCCGCTTCTTTTTCCCACACACTACCCCACCCGGCACCGGGGCACCCCCAGGAAGGCCGGGTTCGATTACAGGGCGGAGTGCGTCAAGTGTGAGACATGCAGGTGATTGCTAAGTTGCGGCAATACAGAAGCTGAAGGCTCTTAAGCTGAGTCGTATGGAACAGTGCTGGTACAAATTGGTACATTTAGTACTAGCTCGGTTGTAAACGACTGATATAGAAGGAAATAAATTGGTGGAGGCGGCGGGAGTTGAACCCGCGTCCGAGAAAGCCCGCCATGTAAAGCCTACGTGTGTATCCGGTTCTGGCATTTTCAACGGCTACCTATAAAACCGGCAAGAGCGATAGCCGTCTAGTCCGATTGATCTCGGTCGGCAGCTCCGGACCGAAGCTCCGTGCCTATCCTGCTAGATGACGCTCAGGAGCCAACGCGCAGGCTCATTGGCTGGAGCGCACTACCTAATGGTTTAGATTAGGCAGCGTAAGCAAACTGCTGATTATTGGCAGTTATTGTTTTCCGATCGTTTTACGGGAGCTCGGAACCCGACACGCCTTCACACAACGATTCGATCCCGTCGAAGCCGTTGCGCCCCCTTTTACGGAGTAACTTTATTCTAACAGTTCTTGGATGCGCCGAAACACGGGAAAGACACAGCGCTTGCAGGTCCTCCCTTCCGAATGTTCCAATAGAAACGTCCCCCTGCCCATGCAGTGCGCCGTTGCTCCCACGATCACACCGTCCATCCAGAAACACGAAGGTACACAGGGCGGACATCTTTTTCATGTCGTTCTGCTGGACGATGACGAGCATACGTACGACTATGTGATCGAAATGCTTCAGCAGCTCTTCTTTCTCCCTAAGGAGATCGCTTTTCAGCATGCGAGGGAGGTCGACACCACGGGCCGGACCATCGTGATTACCTGCGAGCGCCCGCAAGCGGAGTTCGCTCGGGATCAGATTCATGGATACGGCGCTGACCCGCGCATGCCAAAGTCGAAAGGCTCCATGTCTGCCGTGGTTGTTCCCGCCGGCAATACCGTAAGGGGCTGAGCACCCCCACTAATCCATAGGAATAGTGATAGGGAACGTGCCGGAAATATGATCGTGCCAGGTTAAACGATCCTCATCGACCAATAACCAGATTAAGCCGATACCGGCGGCCAGAAAACTCAGTGTGCTTCCAAACACCCGTATATACCGGCGTTTTCGGGTTGGCGGATTACCGTCAAAGTTCACCAGTTGCAAACCGGCGCGCCGCATCCCAATCGTGTCACACCCCGCAAATGCCCAGATCAATTTATATAACAACGGCACTGTCGCCAAGGACATCAGCAGAAACGGCACGGTATGCTTGTCCAGGCCATTTTCTCCGCCCAGATATCGAAACAAGCCGGCACCGATTACGCACGGCAGCACCATGAGAACTGCGTCGATCAGCGCCGCTTCCAATCGTAAAGTTGCGGGAGCAACCGGCGCATCACAAATAATGTGCGATCGCGGAGGCGTCAGAACTACGGCACGGCCCAAAAACTCAAGTTTCCGCTGGTTGCGGGAGCGAGCTTTCAGAGGGCGGGCATGCTTGACCTGCACGGTTTCCGTTTTCAGAGGCGCGGGTCTTGCCAGCTCGGCTGCCCGGGCGCGAATTGATTCCCGCTCGGCCTGACTCGTCAGGGAAGAAAAGGGAATTACTCGCGGACCTCCGACCGGATGACTCAAGGAGGTACGCTGCTCTTGCCCCTTTTCTCCCGTTATCGCGGCAGGCTCGTTGATCGCCTGCGAAACTGGCTCGGAGCGCAAAGCGTAGGCGGCAGCCGTTGTTGTAACCGGGTATGCGCTGGAGTCAGCGCGAAAAGGCGTATTTCGGACGCGCCGCCCGCAACGATGGCAACGGTGGTGATCGTCTAAAATCCAAGTCTGGCAATGTTGGCAGGTAATCATGCGTCCGTTCGATTCCGTTTATATTTGCGAAGGAAACCCTTGAAACCGCAACCTCCGCCATGCTACGGTTTTCGGTTGAAGTTCTTTGCGCCTTTTATATCCCTAAAGTTTTTATCTAGCAGAAAAAGTATTACTTGTCTAGAACATTTCTGTATTACCTTGTTTATTGTTCCTTTGTGCCTGCTTACCGGCGCTGAGACTGTATGGGCGCAATCCGCTGTTCGACCGCAAAAAGCCGATATTCCTGCTGCCGACGAAATCCGGCTGGAAGGTCTGCATCAGGAATCTAACGGCTCCATGCGCTATTTACATAAGCCCTCCAGAATTGAAACTTCCGATTTTATCCTTTCGGCTGATGAAATCCAGTACAACTCCGATACCGCCTGGGCCTACGCGCAAGGGCACGTACATTTAGAGCACTTTAACACAGGCGACAAAATCAATGCCGATCATGCCGAGTACAATATCAAAACTCAGTCTGGAAAGTTCTATCTGGTGGACGGGACCGCTCCGGCCAAGATCGTCGCCAGCCCCAGCGTTCTCACCACCACAAATCCTTTCTACTTTCAGGCACAGTGGGCCGAGCGCATCAAGGAGCGCTATATTCTGCACCACGGTTTTCTAACGGATTGCACCATTAAGAAACCCTGGTGGACTTTCTATGCTCCCGTGTTTGATGTCATTCCCGGCGAACGCGCCATCGCCCGCAATACGGTGTTTCGTCTGAAGCGCGTTCCCATTTTCTATCTGCCTTATTTCTACCGGCCTCTCGGCAAAAATCCCCGCCAAAGCGGTTTTCTCACGCCGAACGTCGGCCATAGCAGCCTTTACGGCTATGTGGTGGGGGCCGGCTACTATTGGGCGATTAACCGCAGCTACGACATGACTGCTATCGGCCAATTCTTTTCCGAACGAGGCCCGGCGCTCCGCTACGACTTCCGAGGCAAGCCGAATGAGGTGACGGATTTTGACTTTAACTACTACGGCGTGAACGATCAGGGGGTGCTACAGCAGGATGGAACCAGACAGAAGCAAGGCGGACAAGAGTTTGAGCTGGTTGCCAGAACAAACGTGCTCGGCTTTACAGGCCGGTTGGATTACAACTATCTCAGCTCTTTCCTGTTCCGGCAGGCGTTCTCCTACTCTTTTACCAGCGCTATTAGTAACGAGATTTACTCGACTGGACTCTTACAGCGTCATTTCAAAGATGATCTATACGTCCTCAACATTGTTTTCCAGCGCCAGCAACTGATTGAAAGCCTTACTCAGCTTAATCAGGTTCCCAATCAGGTCGTCATTCAGAAGCTTCCTTCCGTTGAGTTCAACAGCCGCGACAAACTGGTTGCAAACGGCCCGTTGCCGGTCTGGTTTTCGTTCGGATCAAGCGCAACGCTGTTCACTCGTTCAGAACCCACAGGACAAATCAATCAATCCGGACCACCCTCGCAGGTCTTCAACTTTGGGGAATTGGGCCGTTTCAATGCCGAGCCGCGCGTCATGACGGAGTTCAATTTCAAGGGCTTCTCCCTGAACCCGAGCGTCACTTTCGGAGCAACCGGCTATACCAACTCTTATTCAAATAGCAACACATCTTACAGCTTCCCGATTTCGCCTGACTTGTTCTTCTCCCCCCAGCGACCAACTTCCTGTAACGGATATCCGACCTGTCCGCCTATTTCAACTAACACGGTGGCTTTAGCGAATGTGGGCCTATTCCGCAGGAACATCGACTTCGTGCTGGATTTTCGCCCCCCCTCCATTCAGCGCGTCTTCACGCCCCCTGCCTGGCTGCACTTAGGCGGAAAGATAAAGCATGTTGCCGAAGCGCAGGCAACTTATGAGTACGTTACCGGCATCAGTCAGTTTCAAAAAACCATTCACTTTGATGCGACCGACATTCTCTCGAATACGAATCAGTTAACTCTCTCGTTGACCAATCGCCTGTACCGAAAAGATAAGAAGGGCAACGTTAGCGAGTTCCTGACCTGGCGGTTGGCGCACGCCCGCTATTTCGATCCTACTTTCGGCGGAGCAATTTTTTCAGGACAGCCTGTTGCCGGCGGATACCCACCAGCGGCGCTCGCTTGGGCGCTCGGATTTGTTGGCGGCGGAGCGACTCTCCCGAGCGGACAGCCTACGATTGGCTACCGCAACGTTGTGCTCGCGACAGCAGAGTTTTCGCCCTTTGCCTTTCTGGACGGCCCGCGTAATTATTCGCCTGTCACTTCATCGCTTACCATTAGTCCCTACAACTTCTTCTCGATGGAGTGGCGGACAGAGTATGATCCGGTCCGCCGCCGTTTTATCGATCACACCATCTCCGGCAACGTCCGTTACGGGAAGTATTTCGGTTCTGTAGGCACGACAGCCATTACAGCCGCTCCGGTTCTTGTCCCCCAGGCCAACCAGATCTCGTTCGGCGGCGGTTACGGGAACGCGAATAGAAAGGGCTGGAATGCCGCTGGGACATTCTTTTATGATGTTCTGCGCCAGCAACGTCTGTTCAACCTTATTCAAGGCTCATACAATACGGACTGTTGCGGCTGGAGCATTCAGCTTCGCCAGATCAACTTAGGCATCCGGAACGAGAACCAATACTTATTTTCGTTTTCCGTCGCCAACATCGGCAACTTCGGCAGCCTGCAAAAACAGGCGCGTATTTTCTAATGCGATTGGCCCGGCTTCGGCGCATATAAATCAATCGTTCTGTCAATCGCTCTTCGGCACGCCGCGCAAAAGCGGCCGCATGACAGAGTAAGCATAAAGCAATTCTGCTCGGATCGATAGTAGCCTTTTTCCATGTAGTTAGCGCCCTCAAACGCGCCGACTTTCCCGGCGTAAGGGCCGGAGGAAAGATAGCGGTCCCGATTCCGTTCTCCCCTCCGTTCATACTCCTTTTTCGGCCAGGGCGTGGGAATCGGCGTGCCGGCGCTCACCAGCTCTTTCCATTTCAAGTTTTTGGGATCGAATAAAGCCGTAATGTTCGGCTCCCAAGGCTCGACCGTCGGCACCGTGGGAGCATACGCTACTGAGCCAAGGAAATACTCATCCGCTAAGCCTGCGAAATGATGGCCGAACTCATGAACAAATGCCGGAAGCGAGCGCGGGTCATCGATGCTGACTGTGGCAAATTGCCCGAAAATCCCGCCGTTTCCGTACGCATTGTCGTTCATAACAATTGCCAGAAATTCATAAGGCGCATACGCCGCTGTCTCCCGGATGGAGCGATTGTTGAATGACAAAGCATAACGAGCCGTTCCAAACACATCAAATGTCGAATCAAACAGCGTTCGCCGGTACGTGCCCCGTGACGGATGACTCACTCCGGACTCAGGCGATGGAGCGCAAATCGCGCGCAGGCTGAAATCTTTACGCCGCTCCCGAAAAGGCGCGTATTGAAAAAGCGCATCCGCCGCCCGCCGCACATCACGGCCACATTTCTCCAACTCGCCTGCCGTATAGCCTTCGCCTAAAAACAGCAAATCCACCTGAAGGGCAGGCGGACCGTTGGGGGCAATGGCAATGACCGGCGCAGGCGCAGGCGCTGTCACTCGCTCAATGGATTGATCCTGCGGGTTAATGATTGTGGACCAAATCTCCCTGAAGCGATTCGCTCCATCCCGCTTCTGGACTGATATTTTTACCGAAGCTGCCGGAAGGGGAAAGCGCAGCGACTCGGAAAACGTGCGATATTCACCCTTTGCTTCAGGCGTCGTCTGCCACTCGGAAAAGATGGAAGAATATCCGCGAGAATACAGAGCCTTCCCGCTGCGCAAATCGCGAACCTCAAAGAAGTAAGGCCCGAGATTGCTGTCGTCCAGCAGCTTTTGAGGGTTCCCCGGCCAAGGCAGCGGCTCCAAAACTACCCGCTCGCGGCTGAAGATCTCACTATCTGCTTTGCCTGTGTGAAAGTAATCCAGGCGCATCGTGCGAACTTCCGCTGCACAGGCCCGAAAGCCTGCCGTTAAAAACAAGCTCCATAGCAGGCAAACACAACGCCTACTTCGTCGGCTGCTCAGGAAGAACACGATCCAGTAGCTCCGCAAAGTCCCGGCTCTTATGGGAAACGCATTGCTTGAGAGCATCCAATTCCTGCTCCCTCCTCCGCAGCCGGTCAGCCAAGTGCAAGCACGCAAGAACAGCCGTGCGCGTTGTATCGAGGTTTCCTGCCCGCCGCGCAATCGCCGCCATCAATTCATCGATCTCCTGCGCCAGTTGCTCCGTATCACGAGGATCGCCCGACGTTGAAATGCTATACGTTTGGTTGAAGATTGTAACCCGGACAACCTGTTTCTCTGTATCCGGCGTATCCATGAGGGCGTAAAGTTAGGAGGCGCTCAGCAAGTCCAGCTGATTCAGCAGCTTCTCAATGCGGTTCTTCACCTGCCTACGCTCCTCCCGCATATTTTCGCACTCGTCTGAAAGCTGCTGAATTCTCGCCTCCAGCCCGCCGCTTTCTTTCTGGAACTCTTCCGCCATCAGTTGAGCTTCATCGCGCTCCGTTTGAAGCGCCTTGATCTCTTCCTGAGACTTCCTTAGCTTTTCGTGGAGCTGCTCATTGTCGGACCGAAGCTCCGAAATGATCTGAACGGCGCGATTGATCCGCTCCTCCAGGCTGGCGAGGCTGTCAATGCTTTCTTCAACGACATGCATGGTGTGTTCCACGCCATTTTACTGCACGGCGTTCGAAAACAACCATTGCGCGTTATTGAACTTGTGACTGGTGCGCTTCTTTCGCGCGGTTAACGAGCGTCGCGAAGCCCGTGGAATCATTGACAGCAATATCAGCCAGAACCTTGCGGTTCAGCTCCACACCGGCGCGCTTCAAGCCGTTGATGAACTTACTGTACGAAATGCCGACTTCACGGCAGGCAGCATTGATGCGAACAATCCAAAGCGAGCGGAAGTTGCGCTTCTTCAAGCGGCGTCCGACATAGCCGTAGCGCAGCGCCTTTTCCACAGCCTCCTGCGCAGCCCGGTTCAGCTTGCTCTTGGTAAGAAAAAATCCCTTCGCGCGGCGAAGCGTCTTGCGGCGGTAATCCCGCCGGTGGGTACCTCTTTTAACTCTTGGCACGTTTCAACTCCTTTATAGAAATGAGAGCGGGATTCCGCTCTTTTGAGAGGAAGCAGGCACGTGCGGCGCTCTGCTCCTGCTCATAAAACCTGTATTGATTTAATACGGAAGCATGGTGCGCAGCTTCGCTTGATCGGACTCGTCGGCGACGACTCCTTGACCAAGCCTACGCTTACGCGAGCGCGGCTTTGACGTCAAAATATGGCGGGCATTCGCATGACGCCGGGTAATCTTACCCGTACCCGTCTTCTTGAAGCGTTTAGCCGCACCCTTATGGGTCTTCATCTTGGGCATATCTGTCCTGGAAGTAAACT
>JAFAZU010000048.1 GCA_019239585.1 Acidobacteriaceae bacterium | reverse complement strand
CGCTTCCAGCGTTGCCATAATGCCTGAACCATCATCCTGCGCCCCTTGTCCTACATCCCACGAATCAATATGTCCGCCCATTACGACCACTTCTTCCGGATGTTCGCTGCCCGGAATCTCGCCAATGACGTTAGCTGCCTCCGCGTCCGACTCCGTGTGAGCGGACATTTCCAAATGCACTCGCGGCGTTTCGCCGCTCGCCTGCAATCGGCTTAACAATGTTGCGTCTTCGATACTGATCGCAGCAGCGGGAATTTGCGGGCTGTCCTTTGCGTAGATCATCGTGCCCGTATGAGGCTGCTGCAAGGCCAGCGGGGTAATCGATCGCACCAGAACCGCTATTGCCCCCAACTTGGCGGCACGGGAAGCGCCGGCAACTCGGTAAGCGACCGTTTTTCCATAACCTTCATAAGGCGCGTTGAACACTACAATCTTGCCCGACGCTCTGCCCCCAGCTTGTGTCAATTCATCAAAATTGGACACCACGAGAGCATCCGCCGTGATGCCCGAAGGAGGAGTGCCCGCGCTCATTCCCAGCCCAAGCATGTGCAAAGGGCGGTTAATGGGAGAAACGATCGCGCCGGATTCATTACCCCGTACCCAATGAGGAACTTTTACCGGCGGCGTCGCCACATTTTGCAGCCCGTCCTTTTTCATCTGCTCCGCCGCCCACGAAATAGCCTTCAAAAGGCTTTCAGAACCGCTCAACCGGTTTCCAATACGGTCGCAGAGGTAGGTCAGCTTCGCATAGCCTGCCTCGTCTCGCAAGGCGGTATCAATGATCTGATTCGCTGTCTCTTGGTACTTCTGAGTAATCTCATTTGTTTCCGCACCACGGCTAACAAGGCAAGCGACCAACCCAAACCATATAAGAAGCAAAGCACGAATGTTCATAAACGTGTCAGCGTAGCACGACCTTTACTGTGAATTATGCTGATAGAGTCTACTTATGATTGCTGTTTATCCTCAAATGCTTTGATGCGCCTGTCCAGATCGGCAATTTGGCGGTTCTTTCACTCCATTGCTCGATCCATGCGTTCTGCCCATGTGGCTTGTGCGAGCCGCCCATTGACTTCCCGATTGGAGTAGTCCTGCGTGCCGATCAAGACAAGTCGCCATGTCGCTCAAATGAATTTCTATTCGATTAAAGCCCGAGTGCATTTCGGTCCTTAGGCTTTCGAATAGATCGATCATGAGCTTTTCCAGGTGCTTGCTATCATCTGCCATTTCATGACGCCTACACCGCAAAATCCACTTCCAAAGGCTCAATCAGCGGCATCAGCCAACTGACAAGTTGTTGATGAACCGGATGCGGCCCGTATGCATCGAGCGCGGCACGGTCAGTAAACTTCATAACTCCGCCCAATTCATACCCCTGACCACGCGGAGAAAAGTTTTTGCCTACGAAGGTTTCCAGTAATCCAGGAATTCGTCCTTGCAGCTTCCGTATCTCGGAGATAACATGCTCCTTCTGTTCTTCGCTTACGCCCGGCTTCCACCGAAAAGCAAATATGTGAATGCACATAGAACTATTGTCGTTACACTGGTGTGCTATCGCAGCTTGTAATCATAGCGAATGAAGCCCCCATACGACGCCAACCTGTCGTAAAGCTGACGCGCTGTAGAATTATTCTCCTGTGTGAGCCAATATAAACGCGCGCAATCGAGCCGCCGTGCTTCCTCGGCAACCGCTTCAATCAAACGCCGTCCATGTCCTTGTCCACGCGATTCGGGAGCAACAAACAGATCCTGTAGATAACAAACCATTCGATCAGTCCAGGCGGTTTCATGAAGCAGGAAGTGAATGATTCCCCAAATGGTTCCGCTCTCTCGGTCGCGCACGCAAAGGCCGCGCAGGGTTCCGCTCTTGTTCATCAATCGTGCCCAGGTCTGCCGGTAAGTTTCATCCGGTAGCGTCGCATTGTAAAAATGGAGATATCCACGCCAGAGTTCCTTCCATCTCTCCTGGTCTTCCGGACGCATTTCGCTGACAACTCCCCGGCTCATCTCAGCATCTCCTCACCGGAACCTACTAAACTTCCCCACATTTCCCGCACTTTGCGGTAAGTGTCCTCCAGTGCCTCCGGGATAATGCGCGTTGCGCCCACACTGGTCATGAAATTGGCATCGCCTCTCCAGCGGGGCAGCACGTGCATATGAATGTGCTGTTCAATACCGGCTCCCGCTGCCTCGCCCAGATTCATTCCTAAATTCAATCCGTCCGGCGAGTACGCCTCCTGCAACACCGTTTCCGCCCTACGAACTAATTGCATCATCTCCGCCGTCGTTACCTCATCTACCGCTGTCAGCCGCGATACATGTCGGTACGGAGCAATCATCAGGTGGCCGCTCGTGTACGGATACCGGTTGAGAATGACAAAACAAAACTGCCCCCGATGTACCACTAAACTCTTTGCGTCTTCTGTGCTGGCGGCAGCTTCACAAAAGATACACTTTGTCTTATCCTTTTTCTCCTTCATGTAAGTGGAGCGCCAGGGCGTCCACAGGTATTTCATCGCAGAAAAGGCGGAGAATCACGAGTGATACAGGGTCGTATCATCGTGAGGGGGCAGCGGCGTGTCCTGTACCCCTTCGGAGGAGGACGGCGTTTCCTGGCTGGGCTGCGGTGCTTGGTTCGCGCCGTTTACCAGATCTCGCAATTCTTTGCTCGGCTTGAAGTATGGAATGCGCTTGGATGGAACCTCCACTCGCGACCCGGTTTTCGGATTACGGCCCACGCGCGGCTGCCGCTGGCGGGTGCGAAAACTTCCGAACCCGCGAATCTCGATCTTTTCCCCCTTGTGCAGGCTATTAACAATGCTGTCGAAAATGGTTTCTACAATCGTCTCCGAATCCTTGCGGGTCATCTCCACTACTTTGGACACTTCTTCAATCAGCTCTGCTTTGGTCATAGCTGCCTTATTCTTGCTCCTGGTTCCGGTCTTCCCGTTTGTGCTGTTTCATCGCATGTCCTACCGTGGAGGTTGCCGCAGCAGCCTGCTTCTTATAATGCTGCAGCCGGTTCCGTTCATCGTCGTCGGTAATGGCGCGTTGACTGAGCCCAATCCGTTTTTGCGCTTCGTTCATCTTGATGATTTTAAATTCAAACTCCTGCCCTACCGGCAAAGCCGGTTCTTCAGCCGCCTTTCGCGTGCTGCCGCTCCTGCCTGCCTCGGCCGCGATCTCACTTCGGTGGCAAAGCCCTTCCACCCCCGGTAGTAACTCCACAAATACCCCAAAAGCCGCAGCGCGAGTAACACGCCCTTTTACCAGATCACCCACCTGATGACTTCGGAAAAATGTTTCCCAAGCGTCCGGTTGAAGCTGCTTGACACCCAGCGACAACCGCCGATTCGGGGCATCGATGTTCAGAATGACAGCCTGCACAATCTGCCCCTTCTTAACGACTTCCGAAGGATGCTTAATATGCGCTGTCCACGACATATCGGAAACATGCACCAGACCGTCCACACCCTCTTCAATTTCAACAAATGCGCCGAAGTCCGCCAGCTTGCGAACCCGTCCTTCCACAACGGAGCCAATACTATATCGCTCCGCAACCGTCGTCCACGGGTCCGCCTCCAGCTGCTTAATTCCTAATGAAATACGGCGTTCCCGTGGCTTGATGTCAAGAATCACCGCTTCCACCTCATCTCCCACCTTAACGATTTTCGCCGGATGTTTCATGCGGCGGCTCCAGGTCATCTCCGAAATATGGATCAACCCCTCCACGCCGGGCTCCAGTTCCACAAAGGCCCCATAATCCGTCACGCTAACGATCCGACCAATCACCCGGCTGCCGAGCGGATAACGGGCCTCGATATCCAGCCACGGGTCCGGGTGCATTTGCTTTAAACCAAGGGAAATCCGCTCCTTCTCGCGATCGAATTTCAGCACCTTCACCGTAATCTGATCGCCAACCTGGATGACTGCTGAGGGATGCGTGACATTGCCGTGACTTAAGTCGCTGACGTGCAGCAGTCCATCAATGCCGCCTAGATCCACAAACGCGCCGTAGTCCGTCAGGTTCTTTACGATTCCAGTCACTTCGGCTCCTTCGTAAAGATTGGCTAAAACTTCTGCTTTACGGGCCAACTGCTCGCTCTCGAGAAGAACCCGGTGGGAGACAACCGCATTACCTCGGCGGCGGTTCAGCTTGAGAATACGGACAGGGAAATCAGTGCCTATATAGTGATCAAGATTATGAAGCGGTCGCAGTTCGATTTGCGAGGAAGGCAGAAAGGCAATGATTCCGATGTCCACCGCTAACCCCCCCTTAACTTTATTGACTACCCTGCCGACCACAGGTGTCCCCTCAGCCGCAGCCTTCTCCAAATCATCCCAAAGGTGGAGTCTATGTGCTTTCTCATAAGAAAGGAGGATATAGCCTTCTACCTGCTCGCCCGTCCGGTCGAACATGACTTCAATGGTGTCGCCCTGATGAACTGCTGGTTTGCCGTCAATGAGCGGAAATTGTGCGGCTGGGATCAGCCCCTCACTTTTACGCCCAATATCTACAATAACTTCTTTGTCGGAAACGCTAAGTACGTGTCCCTGAAGCACTTCCCGGTTGTCTGTGGTGAAATGGCGGCTGTAATCGTCGAGAAACGCCTCGTAATCGGCGTTGTCGGCGGCGGAGGGTGTTTCCAGGTACTCGTTTGATGGACTGGCCATGAGTGGTTGGGATTCCTACGTTGGGGCGTGTCCTCGGAGAAGGTCATCGATAGTACCTTTTTCCGAAAGCACGTAAAATGCGTAAATTGGCTGCCTCAACTTATTGATACTTCAGGTACTTCAGAAATATAGCCGAGGCTCCGGGACTTGTCAACCACACAAGGCGTAAAGATGTTTACCAAAGGCGCATTTCTTTCGTCATATACTGGAGAGAACAAGTAAGACCGAAGTGGCAGAAAGCGCTTAGTCGGGGAGAATTGTTATGTTTGAAGGATTATTGCAGCCTCAGCACTTGCTGATTATTTTGGCGGTGGCTCTTTTTGTATTTGGCCCGAAGAAGCTGCCTGAATTAGGCCAGGGTCTTGGCAAAGGTATTCGCTCTTTCAAAGAA
>JAFAZU010000045.1 GCA_019239585.1 Acidobacteriaceae bacterium | reverse complement strand
TATCCCAACGGCAAACCGATCCTGGCGATGCTTGACCAGAACCTGCACATCGTACATAGCGATCTGACTGCGATCATCACAGGGCCGAACGCCGGCGCGTTTTCCGCAAGCCCGGATCCGGTTTTTCTCCCCAATCCGACCTATCCGGATCGTCGCCAGCCGTACCGGGAGTTTGCCATCCACTATCACGACGACCCAGTGGCAGTGCAGGCGTTTCCCGAGTTTCAAACACTACCCAACCCCGCCGTCGAAACCCCTGAGTGCAAGCAGGCGAATACCTGCGGAGTGATGTTCGCTCTCCAGGCGGCCCGGGACTTTTTCGCTATCAACTACGGCATGGCCTCGATTGGCCCGGAGGTTTGGGCCAATCGTATCAAGGTAGGACCCATGAGCCAGTGCGCCACGTGCAAGTTCGAGGAGTTCTTTCTCAGCTCCTGGGCGGTGGCGGACCCGGCGATGATCGTGGATTTTCCCGCCAACAGCGGCCACAAGGCGACCAAGGCGCTTTACCCCGACGATCCCTCGAATGTCTATCACAGCTACATGGGGGATCACGTGGAGTTTCGGATTCTGCATGCGGGAACGAACATCACTCACGTTCACCACCAGCATGCCCATCAGTGGCTGCACAGCCCGAACAGCGACGAAAGCGACTACCGCGATAGCCAAATGCTCAGTCCAGGCGGGTCCTACACGCTCGATATGAGCTACTTCGGAAGCGGCAACCTGAATCAGACCGTGGGCGATTCAATTTTCCATTGTCATTTCTATCCCCATTTTGCGCAGGGCATGTGGAGTCTCTGGCGCGTACACGACGTGTTTGAAGCAGGTACGACGCTGGATAGCAGCGGCATCCCCGTCGCAGATTGGAATCGCGCGCTGCCGGACGGAGAGATTCAGAACGGCACTCCGATTCCCGCCGTGGTGCCGATGCCAACGCTGCCCATGGCCCCCATGCCTGTCAGGACCAGAGTTTGCCCCGTTTTCGGCGCGGCAGACTACGTGCAATTCACCGGCGATGCCTGTCCCCCGCAACCTAATGGAGCAGAGCGTGTGGGCTTCCGAAGCCTAGTGAGCAAGACGGACATCAATGATCCAAACCTGAAAGAGCATAACCCCGGCTTTCCATTCTTCGTTCCCGGGGTAGCCGGTCAGCGCCCTCTCCATCCACCGTTGGATTTTGCTCCCGATGAGGACGCCACTGGCAACCAAAAGGTCATCGCCGGGAAGAAGCAATATCTTGACGGCGGGTTGCCGAGGAGCCAGGTCCTGCAGGAGCAAGGTACGCCTTACGAACAGCACAACGCCTGGGATTTCAGCAGGGACAATGATAACTTACTCGCCGTGGAAGTCGACGAGGAAGGAACGGGTGTCGAGAAAGTTGCGATGCAAGCCCATGCGACGCGAAAGCATCATAGCTTTACTCCGAGCGGCCAGTCCGCTGATTTCATACTGAATGGGCAGGCTGCGAAACCTGGGGCGCCATTTGCCGACCCCGCAATCGATGTCCAGGGAAACCCAATTCCTAACTCCGACTGCGCGCAGAAACAGCCCGGATGTCTTCGTTATAAAGCTGCGGACATCCAGATGGATGTCGTGCTCAACAAAAAGGGCTGGCATTTTCCGCAGCAACGCATCTTGTCGTTGTGGGGCGATGTGAAGGACAACCTCAATGGTGCTCGACGCCCCGAGCCTCTGTTCTTCCGGGCCAACTCAGACCAGGTAGTCGAATACTGGCTCTCTAATCTTGTCCCGAACTATTATGAATTGGATGACTTCCAGGTCCGCACACCGACAGATATTATCGGACAGCACATTCACCTGGTAAAGTTTGACGTCACGTCTTCCGACGGCGCCGGTAACGGATTCAATTATGAGGACGGCACCTTCAGCTACCAGGAGGTTCAGGAATTAATCAAAACTATCAACCATAACGGCGGCCTGGTCTCCACCAACGGAAGTAGCCGCAATATTCTTGCGCCTAAGGAGATACCATACTTCGCAACGGAGTTCCCCGGCAAGTTTCCGGGCGCGCAGGCAACTATCCAGCGCTGGTACGCAGACCCGATTCGAGACAACGCTGGCAAGGATCGAACCCTGCGTACAGTCTTCACTCACGATCATTTCGGCCCGTCGACACATCAGCAGGTGGGCCTATATGCCGGTCTCGTGGTTGAACCCAAGGACTCGAAATGGTTCGATTCGACCTCGGGTAACCCACTAGGCAGCCGGTTTGACGGCGGGCCGACTACATATCAGGCCAATATCAACCTCAGGCAACCAAACGAGAGCTATCGCGAGTTCCTGCTGGAGTTTCAAGATCGCCAGCTTGCTTATCTGAACACCAGTATCAATACACCCAAGCCATACGTGCATTATGGACCTAACCTGCCCCAAAAGAACCCCGATGGACCGTGGGGCTGGGCGGATCCAAACAACGCCATCAACCCGCCGCTCGGTCCGCTGAATCTTATTACCGGCGGCTATCCGACGCCGGATCTGATTACTAACCAGATCTTCGAAGGCGCTTATTCTCTGAATTATTCGAACGAGCCGCTGGCTTACCGGGTTGCGACCGGGAACGCGAGTCAGACCGATCTGGTGAATGTGTTCCGGTCTATGCCCCGGGGAGACGAAGCTTTGAATTGCCAGCCCAAGGCAGGTGTCCCAATCAACCCACCCTCCGGCACACCGCCAAGTCCCCCGCCCAGTTGTCAGTCGGCACCTCCGGGAGCCAGTGGGTTCAAATACCCGCCTCCGCAAGAGGG
>JAFAZU010000498.1 GCA_019239585.1 Acidobacteriaceae bacterium | reverse complement strand
AATCCACCCTCACGCAAAACGCCGACGTGGGGTTCAAAATATTTACGATCCAGTCCCAAAGCAATCTTGGCGGCATCGCGCTCACATCCCCCATGATCGAGCGCCTGGACCATTAAAAGAACAGGAAGTTTAGGCAAGTGACACTATTGTTCCGTAACAAATACTAGTATCGGGCATAGTCGCCCATTTCTTTAGACCAACTATTGCTTTTGACCGTAGTAAGCCCCAGGACCATGCTTGCGGAGAAAGTGCTTGTCGCGCAGGGTGTCCGAAATGCCCTCGACGTCCGCTCGGATGGTAAAGGTCAGATATGCCATATGGGCAATTTCTTCCACAATCGCCGCTGTGTGGGCTGCATCGGAAGGGGAGACACCCCAACAAAAAGGGGCATGTCCCGCGACCAGCACGGCGGGCGTCAGTAACGGGTTCAAATCTTGGAACCTCCGGATGATAACCTGCCCGGTGTTCCATTCATACTTTTCTGCGATGTCACAGGCCGCCATACTGGGCGTCACCGGGATAGGACCGCGAAAATAGTCGGCGTGCGTGGTCCCTAGGCAAGGAATTTGTACGCCGGCTTGCGCCCAAGCGGTAGCGTAGCGGGAATGGGTGTGGACTACTCCATGTATGCCTTCGAAAGCCCTGTAAAGGGCTAAGTGAGTAGGTAAGTCCGAGGAGGGACGCAAGCTGCCTTCAACAATGTTGCCGTCCAGGTCGGTCACAACGAGATCGGCGGGCGTCATGGTGTCATAGGGAACTCCGCTCGGTTTAATAACCACCTCCCCGGAAGCGCGGTCGAAACCGCTGGCATTTCCAAAGGTAAAAATAACCAGACCTTTACGAACCAGCTCGCGGTTGGCTTCGAAAACTTCTTCTCGTAGTGCAGTAAGTCTCATTGGGATTTTCTTATATCAGCGGCAATGCTCCGCAGCTCCGGAAGCACATCGCCGATACTTGCCGGGGCGGATTGCCTTAAACCAAAAGCAAAGTAAAGACGGCGGTAAAGCGGATAGAGCCGCTCGTAGATGGCCACGCTTTGCGGGTCGGGATAAAAAATGCGGTACGGAGGGCATAACGCCTTCTGCGCTTCCCCCAAAGATGAAAATGCGCCGGCAGCCAGGAAAGCGAAAATACCTGAACCCAGGCTGGTCACGTCGCCTTGGGGCACTAAGATAGGTTTATTTAACACGTTAGCGTAAATCTGGTTCAGGACGTCATTCTTTTTGGGAATGCCGCCACCGTTGATAATTCGGCTGATGTGTGCGCCGTGCTCGTCCATGCGCTCCAGAATAATGCGCGAGTGAAAAGCGGTGCCCTCAATGGCGGCGAATAACTCATCCGTCGCTGTGGTGGTTAGATTCCAGCCGAGAGTGATTCCGCCCAGTTCCGGATTAACAAGAACAGTGCGGTCGCCGTTATCCCAGGTGAGCCGGAGCAGTCCGGTTTGACCCGCGCGGTACGTGTGGAGCTCGCGGGCAAGATCGGCAGCCGTGGAACTGGCACGACGCGCGATCGCGTCAAAAATGTCGCCGACGGCAGAAAGTCCAGCTTCGATGCCCGTCAATTTCGGGTCTACTGAGCCAGGGGTGACACCACAGAGTCCCGGTATCAGAGCCGTCTGTGCGCTGAGCCCGATGATGCAGGTGGAAGTGCCGATCACATTCACGACATCACCGAGCTGGATGCCTGCCCCAATGGCATCCCAGTGAGCGTCAAAGGCGCCAACGGGAACGATTGTGCCCGTGGATACTCCCAGTTTTTCGGCCCACTCGCGACAGACTGTTCCCGCCTGGCTCTCGGAGGTCAGATATCTGCCGGTAAGCTTGGCGCGAATGCCTTTCAGCAGCGGATCGACGTCTACCAAGAAATCTTCCGGCGGAAGGCCGCCCAGGGATTCGTTCCACATCCACTTGTGCCCCATCGCGCAGACACTGCGGGGCGCTTTATTCACATCGTGAATGCCACAGAGCGTGGCGGCAACGTAATCGCAATGCTCGAAAGCGGAAACGAGCCCATCGCGCTTGTCCGGATTGTGACGGAGCCAATGCAAAAGCTTCGAAAAGCCCCATTCAGAGGAGTAAACGCCGCCACACCAGTTGATGGCTTCCAGACCGTATTCGTGCGCTTTACGGGTGATCTCGGCGGCTTCCCGCCAGGCACGGTGATCGCACCAGAGATAGTACTCGTCGAGCGGTTCCAGATTTTGGCCGACCGGTACCACGCTGGAGCCGGTTGTGTCCAAAGCGATAGCCCGCACCTCTGAACCTTTCACTGCGGATGCTTTCAGGGCGTTAGACATCGCGGAAACAAGCGCATCCATGTGGTCGGCATGGCTCTGGGTAGCGTAGTCGGGATCATGGCGCTTGCGATGGAGCGGGTACTCTGCCGTTGCTGCTCCCAGCCGTCCTCTTTCTTTATCAAAGATCGAGACCCGTACGCTTAGGGTTCCGAAATCAACACCTGCGACAACAACACTCATGAGGATTTCTTGGGAAAAAAGCGAACGAAATAAATCAGGCCGATGATGAGAAGAACAATGCCCCACCAAATACTGGCGTGCAGGCTGGCAAAAACGGGCGGATTAGAAGGGGGAGATATGAGTTCCCACAGGCCCGTAGCGGTAATTAATACGCCATAGACCGTGAGCAACACGCCAATGAAAAACCAAATAGAAATGAAACCGGGACCATGCATAGGTTTTGTTTACCAGAAG
>JAFAZU010000631.1 GCA_019239585.1 Acidobacteriaceae bacterium | reverse complement strand
CCAAGGCAAGCCAACAAAAGCGCGACCGATCCGAATGCGGCAAACAAAATCGTTTCGAAGCGCTGGCGGGCGACGGAGTCAGCGATGAGTTGGCTCATCGTTTCAACTTCGGCTATCCCCTGATCTGCGTCTACCTGGCGAATTTGCTCCCGAATAGCTGCTGTCAGTTGGGACGGATCTCCCATTGTACGGACAACCAGCGACGAAAAGGGAAAGGGAGCTTGATCGTTCGGCATGAATAAGCAGGGGTCAGGAGGAGCCGTGAGTTGGCTGTGCCGGATATCAGCAATTACACCAACCACTTCCACCTTCGGCGAATGAGTCCACCAGACGCGCACGAGCTTACCGATTGGATCTTCTCTCCCAAACAGCATCCGGGATGCAGTTTGGTTAATGACTGCTACGCGCGGCGCGCCTGGGCGGTCGCGCTCGTCGAAGTCTCTACCCTTTAACACCGGGATACCAAGCGCCCGGAAGTAACCGGGAGTAATGATGGAGACATCACCCCCGCCGCGTTGATTTAGAGGCGGATCAGGGCGGTCCGCGCGACCGTACCAAGTCCCGGAGTTTGTTCCGATCATGGGCAGCACTCCAATCGAGCCGGCAGCCAGCACGCCCGGCAATGTGCGAACCCTTTGCAGTATCTGGTCCGTTACCTCGGCATGAAAAGCTTCGTCGCGAACCGGTAACAGCAACATTCGCAGAGTAATGACGTGTTCAGCGTGAAAACCGGGATTAATGTGAATCAAACGGAGAAAGCTTCTGGTCATCAGACCGGCAGCGGCCACCAGAACGAACGCGAGAGCCGTCTCAGCAATCACAAGAGATTTACGAACCGTTAAACCGGAAGTGACAGAGCGGGTTGTTCCGTGAAGATCACGCACCACATTTGTTTTAAGAGCAACGAGCGCCGGAGCTAGGCCGAACAGCAGTCCCGCTAGGAAAGTAACCAGAATTGAAAATGCGCACACGGTCCAATCGAAGGTAATTTCCTGCATACGGGGAATGGACAGGGTAGGAGGCAGGCTGACAACAACCAAACGGATGATTCCGGCAGCGAGAAAGACTCCCAAAGCGCCGCCCAGCGCTGAAAGGAACAGGCTCTCAACAAGCAGTTGCCTGGCAATACGAAATGATCCGGCGCCGAGCGCAAGGCGAACGCTAATTTCGCGGGCCCTGCGCGCTGAACGCATTAACAACAGGTTCGCTATGTTAACGCACGCCAGCAGCAATAAAAGACTTACTGCGGCAAACAGAGTAAGCAGCACGGGTCGGATTGCGCCTATTGTCTGGTCGAGCAGGGGAATCACCGTAGCGCTCCAGCCAGCATTGAGCGCCGGATTTTGCTGTGCTGTGCGATTGGCAATTGCCGCTATTTCCGATTTCGCGGCGACGGTCGTGACACCTTTCCGGAGCCGTGCGATCACAGAATAATTGCGGCCTTCATCCAGGGTGATAGGGAGCGGAGTATATAAATCGGCCTTGACACCTGGAAACCGAAAATCGGGAGGCAGGACGCCGATCACTTCATGATGGCTCGCATCAATCGAGATGCGCTGCCCAATGATATCCGGGCGGCCTCCGAAGCGGCGCTGCCAGAATCCATAGCTGAGAACAACACGCCGTGGAGCATCCCGGTCATACTCTCCGGGACGAAAAGTTCTGCCGAGCAGCGGCGGCGCGCCGAGCACATGAAAAAAGTCCGCCGTCACGCGAAGACCGGGAACCTGATCGCTGTTTCCGCCGCTGAGCACATTGGCTGGCAGTTGAAAGTATGCGGCCATTACTTCAAAGGACCGACTGCTCTCCTTCCAAACCACGAAATTGTTTAACGCCACGACATTCGGTTTTTTCGTTTCCGGCGGAACTTCCCAAAGGGCCACTAACCGGCCGGAATCAGGGAACGCGAGCGGGCGCAGCAGGACGGCGTGAACTGCTGTAAAGATCATAGTTGTGCTACCGATGCTAAGTGCCAGAACAAGGAGAGCAACCAGCGTAAAAACAGGACTTTTCCGAAGCGTGCGGACCGCGAAACGGGTGTCTTGCATCAATTGCTCCAGGCCCGTAAAGCCCCACATATCACGCGTGACCTCCTCAACCAGCGCCGTGTTGCCAAATTCGCGAAGGACCGCTTCCCGCGCTGAGTCCGGCGATTCGCCGCGCTCTGTACGTTTGCGTATTTCGGCGGCTAAATGCGATTGAATTTCGTCCTGCAGATCCTTTTCCAGGCTGCGACGATTGAAAAAGCGGCGGAGAAAAAATTTTAACGCATGAAAAGGCATGGTTTACCTCGCGGCAGGCTTCAGAACACCGGACATCGCTTGCAGGAGCAGTTCCCATTTAGACTGTTCTGCAAGAAGCTGCTTTTTTCCAGCGGCAGTTAAACGGTAATACTTGGCCCGCTGATTGTTTTCGGAAGTTTTCCACTCCGATGAGAGCCAGCCTTGTCTTTCCAAACGGTGAAGAGCCGGATAAAGCGAACCGGTTTCAACTTGCAGCAGTTCGCCTGAGTTGATCCGGATGGCTTGCGCGATACCGTGACCGTGCTGCGCGCCCCATTGCAGCGTGCGCAGGATCAAGAGATCGAGAGTCCCCTGAAGAAGCTCAATTCTATTTCGGTACGGCGTTTTGTCAGCCATAAGCTGTAGTACTTCTACTAATAACATGTTTTTTCGTAGGATGTCTACTACTTTTTGCTGTCGTAATTTGCTAGACATGGTGAGTGCGCTTCAACGAAATCCTTTTGCTTGCATTTCTGGCTTTATTGCCACATGTTTTCCGGCATGGTACGGACGTTCCGACCTATGGCTTTGAGGTGGTACACACATACCCGCATGACCGTTCTGCCTATACGCAAGGATTAGAGTTTCGAGGCGGCTTTTTATATGAAGGCACCGGGCTGAATGGACGATCCACGCTGCGGAAAGTCGATCTCCAAACGGGGAAAGTTTTGGAAGCTATATCGATACCCGGCCAATTTTTCGGCGAAGGCATTACCGTGTTGAACGGGCGCATCACTCAGCTCACATGGAGATCCCGTGTTGGGTATGTTTATGACCAGAAGACCTTCCGTTTTCTCAGGAACTTCTCCTACGAGGGTGAAGGGTGGGGTCTCGCCAATGATGGGCAGGTCATTTATATGAGCGACGGCACCTCGCAAATTCGCTGTTTAGATCCTCAAACCCTCGGTGAAATCCGGCGTTTTACGGTTCACGATAGCAACGAGAACATCCAGGCTTTAAATGAACTGGAGTGGGTTCGCGGAGAGCTGTTCGCCAATATTTACCAGACGGATCGCATTGTTCGGATCGCTCCGAAAGATGGACAGGTTCTGGGGTGGATCGATCTGTCCGGTTTGCTGCCCGTGGAAGATCGGGTTGGTGTTGATGTACTCAACGGCATCGCGTACGACTCGATGGGAGACAGACTGTTCGTTACAGGCAAGCTCTGGCCGAAGTTATTTGAAATCCGGCTGCGCTCTGGAAGGAACATATAGGGCTAGTTTCCACTACACTGCTTCAAAGCCTCAGCTATAGCCTTGCTTTTTAGCTTATAACCAGGGTCCATACAGTAGGCAGATCAAAAATTTTGAATATTTTTAGCCTCGAACCGGAAAAAGAGCCCCCTCACTTGTTTTATAGGTACCTAGCATGCGAGACAGCAGGCCACAAGAGGGTGATTCCCAACCCCAAGTGCAACTCCCCAAGTACCTTCTTGTGGCCCTCGCTCATATTCGCTTGTAAAACTTTTGTATTAAGTTGATGTGATGGAGCAGACAGACTCTCTCTCGTTGTCTGGCGCAACTTGGGAGACCGGGTATTTGGAAGATGTAAAACTCCGCCGTTTGGTGCTTGAGCTTTATGACCGCGAACATGTTGCCCTTCGACGTTATCTTTCGTTTCTCGGCGTAGAGGTCGACACAGGGCAGGAGATCATTCAGGAAAGTTTTCTGAAATTGCACCAGCATCTGCTGGACGGCGGCGATCAGTCGAATTTGCGTGCCTGGCTGTACCGGGTCGCTCATAATTTGGCGCGTAATTGGCAAAGTTCCGCCCACGCCGCCAAAACGGATTTTCTTTCTGATGCAATCGTTACAGGAGATTTTCCCTCCCGCGCCGCCTCCCCTGAAGATCAACTGCTAACGGCTGAGCGGACAGAACGTTTTCTTGCGGCGCTCCGACAGTTAAGCGCCGCGCAGCGCGAGTGTCTTACCTTGCGGGCGGGAGGAATGAAGTACCGCGAAATTGCCGAAGTGTTAAATCTGTCGGTTTCGACAGTGGGTGAAAACATAACGCGTGGTCTTGAAAAGTTGAA
>JAFAZU010000616.1 GCA_019239585.1 Acidobacteriaceae bacterium | reverse complement strand
TATTGGGCTGCCTACTCCTATCTTTCAAAAGGACCGCAGCTTTCATGGACAGCCGATCACTATGAAAGGCGCACATTTTGAAAAGGGTCTGGGACTAGCTGCAAATACCGTGATTGTGTATCAGTTGAACGGCAACTTTCGAAGATTCGCGGCTGCTTTTGGAGTGGCTGAAAATGCCCTTGTGTCGGATAGTCCGAAGCCTTCGATCTTTCTCACCGTGCATGTGGATGGGCGATGCAAATTTACGAGTGGCCCCACGCACCTGGATACGCCGGTTCAGAAGATTGAGATGGACGTGCGACAGGCGCAAACGTTGGTGTGTCGTTAGTTTGTCAAGTTGTCCGCTTTTATTCACACACGATCTGTCCGGTCAAGCTGCTTTGGTTCTTCCTTTCTTTTGAACCGGTGCCGTCGCCGTCGGCGCGGTGGGAAAGTGGAAATCTCGCGGCGTCGGCGAGATTTCCAAGGAGGTGGGGGAAACCGCTGTTTGGTTTTCCACGACTCCGCCTTTTCCACCGCGCGGCTTCGGCTGTTCGATCCCGCCACTCGCCTGCCAGCTGGCTACGACGTGCGGGCCGTATCGCACGGAGGTTCGTCCGTCCAGGTGCTCATGCACCGTCACCGCGCAACCCGCTAAACTATAGCGCCAACGTGTTTTCTCCAACTGCCATGTCTGATCACGAAAGGCAATCGTGTTGTCGCGCGCCACCACCCGCTCCGATTGGGTGCTGAAGATCCAGTCCAGGTCCACGCGGCCCGTCTTGCGGAAAGCCGTTCCGCGCTCTTTCGCCGGCACGGTGAACTTCCGGTTGAACTCGGCAATGTAGCGCTCCCGTAGAAACGTGTTGGCTGCTTCGCGGGTGCCTATGTCAGCCAAGCGCAATTCCTGCGGCAGACGTCCCTGCCAGGTGCCGAAATTACGCTCACTGCGCCCCCGCGCTTGCGGCGAATAGGCTGGGATCATCTGGATACCCAGCTCCTTCATCGCTCGTCCGACCTGGGTGAGTCGCTGCTTGTCGACCGGCTCGCCCGCTTTCGGCGTGAGAAAGAAGTGACTGCCCCGGTCGCTATAGAGGGCGCAAAACAACCCTTTCTGCTCGACCACTTCGCGTAGCGCCGTCATCACGGTCCGGGTCGATTCCTCCTCGACCAGTTGCGCGTAGTAAATCTCGCTGGTGGCATCGTCCAAGACCACCAGCAGGTCGTACCAACGCTCATCCTGGAACCAGCGATGCTTACTACCGTCGATATGCAACAGCATGCCCGGTAGCGGTCTGCGCTCTCGGCGTCGCCGATGGGGTCCACGCCGCGAACGTTTTTTCACCAGCCCCGCCCCTTGTAAGGCTTGCTGCACCCAGGTGTAGCTCAGTTCAAGGCCGTGCTCTTCCCGCAACTTCTCGTGAAAGTGCCGGATGCTTAAATCAAAATACTTCTCCTGGTAGAGCCGCAACACTTGCTCGCAGGTCTCCAGGGACACGCGCCGGAAACTCGGTTTGCCTTTGCGCCGGTCGGCGAGACCGTTATAGCCGTGTTCTTCTAAGCGCTCGCGCCAGCGCCGCATCGTGCGATCAGTGACGCCGATGATCTCGGCGGCCTGCCACCAGGTGATTTTCTTCGCCATCGCTCTCAACAACACATCTTGTAGTTTCATCATCCGCTCCAGTTCGGAGCCGGTGTAGGTTCGATCTGGTTCCAAGTCCCAGGGTCGTTCCCCTCCCCTCCACTTTTGAAAGCGGACAGATCATCTGTGAATTAGACCGGACAGATCGTATGTTAACGACAGGCGCAAACGTTGGTGTTGCGGATGTCGGGCAACTGGGACTATAATGGCAACCTCCAGAACGATTTTGGGAATTTGGGCAATGCCCGGCTGATTGGGAGAGCAGTTTGAAAAACTGCTCCCTGGAGTTTGGACATTTTCTATGGGTGAGGACTGAACTTGGATAGTGCCTTGCTACAAGTAGAGCCGGGACCTTGCTGCTGTGTTACTCGTTCGCTTTCTCGCCCTACTCTCCCTCTGGCGACCGGTGTTCCCGCAAGACCGGAGCTTTCAACGGGCGGTGCGCCAAGCCGTCGGTGCGTTGCTGGTGGTCGGCTCGGCGACCCTCACCCGGATCTTAGCCGGTCTCGGTCGTGATCA
>JAFAZU010000495.1 GCA_019239585.1 Acidobacteriaceae bacterium | reverse complement strand
TTTTCCCACGGGTACTGTGGAGCCGAGATGCGCACACGGGGATCATCCACCGTCCAGGGATTCTGTAAATGCGCAATAAAGATACTTTGCGTGCCGTTTTCATCGCCCTCCCATCCCGACCAAATGAGATAAAGCTGACCTTTATTTTCAAAAACGGAACCGTCAATCGCCCATTTATCTGTTGAATCAGCCAACTTGTGCGGAGCGCTCCAAGCGCCTGTCAACGGGTCCGGCGAGTTGTTTTCAATGACCCAAAGGCGGTGGGTTTGATTAGTTCCCGCATCAGCAGCAAAATAGATGTACCACTTGTTATGGATGAAGTGAAGCTCAGGAGCCCAGATATCGTGTGAGTAAGGACCTTCGGTTGGCGGGGTCCAGACAACCGTGCGTTCAGCATTTTTTAGGTCTGACATGCTGCGAGTCTTCCAGATCGTTAGATTCCTTGCCGTCGTGTTCATGTAATAGTAGAAGCCGTCATGAAAGATGACGAAAGGATCAGGGCCGGACGGAAGGAGCGGGTTTGTAAACGTGCCAGTTTGCGCGAAAACAATCGAGGCGGTAAGCAGAGCAGCACAAAACGCCGAACGGATCTTCATCACATCCAAATCATGTCATAGAGCGGCTGCGGTGGTTACCCTTACGCTTTTGAGCGTGGCCGTAAGCTCGCTTCACTTGGCCCCCGTTCAAGCAAGCGCAAAAGCGGTCACTTATACGGATGTCACGGAGGCGAGCAGCATCAAATTCCGAAACAGCAATTCACCGACACCTGACAAGTACCTGATTGAGAGCATGACGGGCGGAGTGGCGCTGATTGACTATGACGGTGATGGCTGGCCGGATATGTTTTTGGTCAATGGCGCCAAGTTGCACAGCGGGCAGAAGGATAACGAGCCGCTGGATAAATCCGCGCCCGAATATTGGAACCGGCTTTATCACAATAACCATGACGGCACGTTTACGGACGTGACGGAAAAAGCGGGCGTGCGCGGCAGTGGGTACGGCATGGGAGCGGCGATCGGCGATTTCGATAATGACGGATTTGATGACCTGCTGGTGACCAACTACGGAAGCGTCATTCTGTATCACAACAACGGGAATGGCACCTTCACGGATGTGACGCAGAAGACCGGGCTGAAAACAGAAGGTTGGATGTCGAGCGCCGGATTCTTTGATTACGATAATGACGGCAAGCTGGATCTGTTTATCTGCCGCTATCTCGATTGGGGCTTCTCAAAGAACATTTACTGCGGTTCGCGAGTAGAGGGTGGCCGGTCTTACTGCCATCCCGACAACTTCAAGCCGATTGGGAGCTATCTTTTTCACAACAATGGAGACGGCACGTTCTCTGACGTCAGCGCTAGAAGCAGGATTGCTGCCACTCCCGGCAAGAGTTTGGGCGTGGCCTTCGCAGATTTTAACGGAGACGGGCGGCTCGATATCAGCGTCGCCAACGACTCATTCCAGCAGTTTCTTTTCCTCAATAACGGCGATGGCACGTTTACCGAAAATGGCTTAACAGCCGGCGTCGGCTATACGGACGAAGGAAAGGTATTTGCCGGCATGGGAACGGACGCGGCGGACGTGGACGGCGACGGCAAGCCGGATATCGTGACCACGGCGCTATCCAATGAAACCTACGCCTACTTTCACAACAACGGCGACGGCACGTTCTCCTACGACACGAACATATCACGCTTAGGTGAGGCGACCCGATTGCTGGGCGGTTGGGGAGTGCGGATTTTTGATTACGACAACGACGGATGGAAGGACCTGTTTTTCGCCAATAGCCACGTCATGGACAACATACACAAAACGCAGCCGCACCTGGAGTACCTGCAACCCTTATTGCTGCTTCGGCAAGTCAGTGGCAGATTTGTGAATGTATCGGCGCAAGCGGGAAAAGTTTTTGCGGAAAAGTGGGCCAGCCGTGGCGCGGCATTTGGTGATCTGGACAATGACGGAGATATCGACGTTGTAGTGGCGACGTGCGGCGGTCCGGCTTACGTTTTGCGAAACGATGGCGGTAGTGAGAACAACTGGATCACGCTGGACCTGCGCGGAACCAAAAGCAACCGGGACGGCATTGGAGCACGGGTAAAACTCACGGCGGAATCGGGGAGATTGCAATACGCCACCGCAACGACAACCGCCAGTTACCAATCGGGGCAGGACCGTCGCGTGTTCTTTGGGCTAGGAGGAGAGAAAGGGATTCGAGAAATAGAAATCAACTGGCCCAGCGGCACGAAGCAGGTATTAACGCGCCCGGAGATGCGGACGATAGTGACCGTCACAGAGAAATGAAGAAAGTTAATGAAGAGGAACCAACCGCAGGGCGTAACCTCCGCCAGGTGCCAGATGTACCTTCAGGCGCGTGTTTCGGTCAACGGTTTGTTTGCGCACGGAAACGCCTTTGGGATAGCGATCCGCGTCGGGCGCATCAGCGTAGATTTCGGCTCCATATTTGCCGTTACCTAAGAAGCTCAAAGGGATTTCGAGGTCGCGGCTATCCCAATTTGTCAGGCTTCCGACAAACCACTCATCACCTTTGCGCCGCGCCATTAGAATGTATTCGCCCGGGCGCCCGCTAAGAACCTTCGTTTCGTCCCAGGTAGCGGGCGCATGCCGGATGAACTCGAAAGCAGGCTGGTCTTTATAAGCGCTGGGAGTGTCGGAGACCATTTGAAAAGGCGCGTCATAGATGGCATACATAGCGAGTTGTTGAGCCCGTGTTCCCATTACCATCACGTGCTTACTACGCGAGATAAAATCTCCCTTTGTGACGTTGTCAAAGCCGCCCGGCGTATAATCCATCGGCCCTGCCAGCATGCGTGTAAAGGGCAGAGTGGCACGGTGATCGGGATTATCCCGCATTCCCGCTCTCGATTGCTCCATGCCCAGCACTGCTTCGTAGCCGAGCACATTCGGGTAGGTTCGTTCCAATCCCCAGGGCTTGGTTGCGCCGTGGAAGTCGACCAT
>JAFAZU010000464.1 GCA_019239585.1 Acidobacteriaceae bacterium | reverse complement strand
ATCTGACACCGGATCTATTGAAACTGAACTCAGTTCGGAAGATAAGAGCTGGACTCCGAAAAGAAGATCGTCTTTCCTGCTGCCTTCCTTTGTGGCAAGCGGCGAGTTCCAGGTCCGAGTCGTTGTAAAGGATCTGCTGGCGAAAACGGAAGTGTCCAAGAGCTTTCCGTTTCACATAGGCGGTGTTGTTGTTGCCCCCACGACATCTGTTACGATTCAGAATTTGCAATTTTTCCGCCGTGAAGAGGATCGTGAATCCCTGGAAGTACCGGCTTATGCTCCTGGTGACACGGTCAATGCAAGATTCAACTTTACCGGCTTTCAGCTCGGAAGTGAAAACACCTATCATCTTTCCTATGGGATTCTTGTTCGCCGTCCAGACGGCAAACCTTACCTGCAGCAACCGAATGCAGCAGAGTTGCAAGCAGGCAGCTACTACCCCGCCCAATATCTTCCGGGCGCAGCTAACATCACAACCTCAGCAAACAGCAGCAAGGGTCAGTATACGGTGATCATTACTGTGCATGACCTGATCGGCAAGACCAACCATGAATTTAAGACCGCTTTCAGTCTTGAATAGCGGGAATCAACTGTGTCGTGAAACATAACTGCAAATCCTTCCCACTCCTTCTCTAAACTCATCAGGCGAAGTAATCAGGCTCAGGACGATATAAGCTTCCGACTCCATATCGAAGAAGTAACCAGGCTGGACAAGAACATTTTCTTCTTGAAGAAGTCCACGCACCCAGTCTTCTTCCGTGAGCGTCCGAGGCAGTTGCAAGATGGACGACCATCCACCATGCAGGTACAACCGCTGTATGGCCGTACCCTTTGTCAAATTGTCCATTATTGCTATATTTTGTTTGATTCGCTGCAACAGTTGTTGTTGAAGAACGGCGCCAATTTGAAGCAGATCGGACAATGCATGCTGCACTGGCGTTCCCACCGATAAATAGGTATCGGCAGTGATTTCAAGCCGTTGACGCGCTTCTTGGCGCGCTTGCGCCGGCCCGCCAATTGCGATCCACCCTAATTTCATCTGCGGCATTCCGGCAGTCTTGGATAAACCATTGAGGGAAAAGGTGAGAACTGAATCATTCTCCGCAAGTGTTGTGCTGATTGGCGCACCCGGCGTGATGATGTAATCCCCAAACACCTCGTCCGAAATAATTGGCAAGCTAAACTGTCTCGCCAAGTTCAGCAACTCGCTTCGTTCCTCTTGGGAGAGAAATGTGCCGGTTGGATTATTGGGATTGACAATGATGATGGCTTTGGTGCGCCGGTTCATTCGGGCGCGTAAACTCGCCATGTCCAGATACCAGGTTCCGTCGTACCGCAAACGGTAGGGAATGGTTCGCACCGATTCGAAAGCTGCCAGATATTCAAATAAGGGGTAGGAGGGCAACGGCGTTAAAAGCTCATCTCCCGCATCGCACAACAGCTTGAATAAGTATGAGTAAGCCTCACTGGTGCTTGCCGTCAAGGCAAGCTGATCGAGACTGATAAAAACTCCACGATCCCGATAGTATTTGGCTACTGCCGACCGCGCGGTATGAGAACCCAATGGATCAGGACAGTAGGTAAAATCACGTACTTGCCCGAAGGCATTGCGAATTTCTTCGTGCGGATATCCAGGAAGGCACTGCGTAGGATTCGACGCTGTCAAGTCCAAAAAAGGGACGCCCGCTGTTCTCTTCTGAATGAGCAGTTGAGTCAGTGGATTGGATGAAAAAGACCAGGACAAACGTTGAGAGTAGGAGTACAAACACCTACTTTTTCACGCTTGTCCTGAATTAAGCAAGGAACACGTGGGGAGATTGGATATTTAAGATCACTACGGAGTGCGCCACCTGCCCATAATGGCGCACCCCGCAATCGGTGCCGGCATGATCTACGACACCGTCACACGCCGGCATTTGGCAGCTCCGTCATATACATTGCGGTTGCCCAGACCGCGCATGTATGCACTGATTTGTGCCTAATGAGGAACCACCAAATACCAGATGTGAAAACCAAAACGCGTGCCTCTCACCCGCTTTTAAAGAGTCACCGTAAAACTGCTCGCTCACTCTGCATTGGGAGACCTACTGGCACAGATGTTTCCTGTTGTGCCAAACCTTTCACTAGATCTCCCTGCCGGGTCTTCGTTTCCCTTGTTCGCCTGACCCTGCTCTAGAGATACTGCTCACCAACGCGGGCAAAACGGCAAGAAAACAGTTAAATCGCTGAATAATATGAAGATAAAATTTTTATCAAATGGGTGATCGACAACTATAGCGTCGATGAATCTCTAGATTGATAAAAGATTGTTACGAGCTTGTAAACAAGTTGTAGTAAATGATGTACCAAAACGCATGTAACCCGTCTATAAGGCCGATCTTCTTTCCTTCCTTATAAGTCCGGCCGTAGTAACTGATCGGCACCTCGTAGAGAGCATAGCGGTATTTGCAAATC
>JAFAZU010000436.1 GCA_019239585.1 Acidobacteriaceae bacterium | reverse complement strand
GTTGGATCATCCGAAGCGAGGTGGACATGGCCTTCATCGTCGGCAATGACGTAAACAGCTTGCAGCCGGATCGCTTCGGCTTCCTCCTCGGGGTCGTTGTGATCGACATTCCAGTACGGGAGGCCGGATTTCTCATCGAAGTAAGTCCAACCGCCCTTTAGCTCACCCAGGTGTTCCCGAACTTCATCGCTACTTTGATCGTCCAGGATGGTTTTCAGGTTCTTGGTAGTTGCTAAGCCGACAATCGCCAGCACTGCTGTGAGCAGCAGCAGAAAGGTGCTGGCAAGCTGAAAACGCAGCGTGCGGAAGAACCGGATCTGCTTGATCTTGCCGCGAAGCATGGCCTGCACCTAAGCGAGCACGTTTTCCGGCTCTGTCGTTTGAACCGTTTCGGGCGCATCCAGCATGTAACCGATTCCCCGCACGGTATGGATCATTTTCACTGGGAACTTGTCATCAATTTTGCTGCGCAAATGGCGGATATAAACGTCCACAATATTGGTCAGGCCGTCATAATCCATATCCCAGACATGCTCCACTATCATGGTTCGGCTCAACGGGCGCCCCCGGTTCCGCATCATGTACTCGAGAATGCTGAACTCCTTCGGCGCCAGCTCAATGATCTCATTACTGCGAGTCACTTTGCGGCGGATGCAATCAAGCGACAGATCACCGACCTGCAAACGCTCAGGCGTCGGCTGCCCCCGGCGCAGCAACACGCGGGCGCGAGCCAGCAATTCCACAAAAGCAAACGGCTTGACCAGATAATCGTCCGCGCCCTGCTCCAAACCCTTCACGCGGTCATCCACCGAATCGCGCGCGCTCAAGATCAGCACCGGCGGAATCACTTTGCGATTGCGAATCTTGCCGAGCACCTGCAATCCATCCACATCCGGCAATCCCAGATCCAGCACAACTAAATCGTACTCGGTCGAATGCACCCGTTCAATCGCATCGTTTCCGGTATGGACCACATCCACGGCATAACCCGCGCTTTGCAAACCCCGTGACAGGAAATCCGCAATCCGCTTCTCGTCTTCAACCACTAAAACCCGCATACCCTTATCTAATCACCGGAGCTGTTGCTCGGAATAGGCACGGGCGCTGCTTTCAAACTACTCCACCAAGCCCTGCCGCTTGTTTGAAGCAACGAAAGCGCCGTCATCAGCGCAATCAGCACGACCGTGTAAACCAATACCTGCCCCACGCTCAACCGCTCCTTCCAAATCCCGAACCAGCGCCCATAGACGATCTCCACATGCACCCAGTAGACCAGAAGCGAGGTCATTCCGAGTTGCCGGAACAAGCTTGGCCGCGACGCGACCGCATACGTCATCCAGATATAAGAACCTGCCAGAATCACCAGCACCACGCCGAGCTTGATAAAGGTCAGCCCCGGACTATCAAGCCAGAAATCGACCTTGGGATAAACCGAGTACGACATATCCGAAAGCTGGCGGGCCGCCACAATCAATCCCACGCCCAGGGCCAGCGTCCAAACCATGGCCCTTCCCAAATCTTCGCGCTTTACGACTCGGATTGCGCTCCCCATCACCATGCCGAACGCCAGAAACGAGGCCCAGGGAAAGAACCCGAACCCGGTATAGCTCGGCACAAAATATCCGCTCAGAAAGGCAGGAACGTGCGAAACGTCAATGGAGCTGATCACCGGCGACAACACCGCAATCACAATCCCCAGGACCGTGCAATAGCGAATCCGTTCGACCGTGCTGAAAACCGCCATTGGAGAAAGGATCAGCATCGCCATTCCCATGCAATTGAGGATGTCCACTCGGAGCAGTTCACTAGCCGGGCTGGTGGGAAATCCAAATACGTAAAGCTGTAAACGAAACAGAAAAGCGATGAGAAACAGATAACGCGACCGCTTGAGAGCCGCCACGATTTTATGCCAAGCGCCTGCTTCCCGCTTTTCCTGGCTATCCATAAGAAAAGCAAACGTGATTCCCGTCAGGAACAGGAACAAAGCCGGAGGCAGCCCGCCTACAAACTGCGACAGTAAATAAGGTCCTTTATCCCGCAGATCCGTTCGAGTGAAGGAATGAAAAGTATGCCCTTGGAGCATAATTACCGCGCCGAAGCCACGAGTCCAATCAATAAAAGCGAGCCGGCCGGAGGTGTTCTTTTTTTGCTCCATGAATCGGGAAAGGGAGAAACTAGCGCTTTTCCTTTGCTCCTGCGGGAACCGTCCACTGAATACTCTGCGGCAGACGCGGATTGAGATGAATATTGGAGTAAGTAACCAGCCGGTAATTTCCCGACGGCTCAATAAATCGTTGCTGGATCGGGTTAGGCGAGTCGTTCGGAACCCAGATCTCAGCCGTTTGGAGATGCTCTTGCGCCCGTTTGTCTTTGGGCGTGAGAAGCAGCTTGGTCGTCTCCACCCCTGCAATCTTCTCAGTGCCCGCGCCCTTGATGTCGTAATTGGCGCTCAACTCTTTTCCGGATGAGCCGAATCCGAGCAGCAGGAACTGATTGACATTCACTGTCTTACCGACATCGAAATCCTGGTATTGGTTCAAATTAGGGTAATAAATCCGAACGATTTTACCTTGCAGCGTTAGAGTTCGCGCCGACTCCCCGGAAAACTCGATCCGGGCGCGCGTATCATTCTTCTTAACGCGCTGCATGGTAACCGTTGCCGTTTCCGTGGTCTTGTCATCCAGGATCTTGGTGTACGTCACCATCTTCAAGTCCGCCGTCATCGCCTTGAAAGCAGGCGCTGCCTGATCCATGCGCCCCAACACGCTACCCACGTCCTGGCCTTGCGAAATAAACGGGTAAACCAGCAGACACAAAAAGGGCGAGAGGAGTCTCATGTCTCTAAAAGTATTGATGCGGAAATCTACGGGGCAGTATACGCGACGAAACCCTTTATTTCTTTTTCGGCTTCATCTTTGATCGGCTCCACGCGAACCACATGCGATTTTCTGCCCGTGCGCTCACGAATTAAAATTTCCGCCCGGTTCGTGCGCTGTGCCTCATCGATACCTGATAAAAGCTCGCTGGCAATAAAGACCTGACTCGCGCCATGCACCGAAGACAGCAGAACGACGCCGGATGCCTTCGGCTGGTCATGGAACCATTCACGCGGGGTAGCAAAGATGAAAAGCAGAATAAGAGCAACAACGAGGTCGTACTGCCACGATGCCCGTGGAAAATCCCAAAAAATCAGCCGTCGACCTAGGGACGCTCCGTCCACTTCTGCCATTAGGCCAATTTTAACATCAAAATTCAGTACTTCCGCATAATGGCCAGCACGCGGCCCTGGATTTGCAGATTATCCGGATTGACAAAGATCGGACTCATCGCTGTATTGGCAGGCTGCAATCGCACTCGTCCGTCGGATTCCGCATAGTAGCGCTTGAGAGTCGCTTCCGTGCCGTCCACCAGGGCTACCACGATATCCCCGTTATGAACAGAATTTGCCCTCTGGACTAGAACAAAGTCGCCGTTGCAGATATGGTCATCAATCATGGATTCGCCTCGCACCTGCAAAGCATACGTGCCGCCATTGCCCACAAAGTCCGAAAACTGAAGCGTTTCGTCATTGGCAATGGCTTCTACAGGCTGACCCGCCGCAATACGGCCCATTAACGGAATGGCGGACTCGGTACTCTGAGGCCGTCTTGCTTCCTCTTCCGCGAAGAAACGCTCCCCGATCTCCAAAGAACGGCTGTGATTATAGTTGCGGCGCAAATACTGTTTCGCTTCCAGCGCCTGGATGTGCTTGTGTACAGTAGCTAACGAAGCTAATCCCAAGCCTGAAGCAACCTCTTCATAGCTCGGGCTGTACCCATGATTCTCAATAAAGCTTGACAGGAAGTCCATTACCTCTTTCTGTCTTCGAGTCAGCGCCACAATATAATCCTCCGCACTTATACTATAGGCGAATAAAGAACGAATAGTCAATAGCGTCGATAATAGGGTAGTGGGTCAGTTTGGAATAGAAAATATTTTACCCAGCAACGGACACGGTAGAACTAATTTCGGTTCCGGTCAGCTCCGGGTTGGCTAAAAAGCGGAACGACTCTCGGAACTGGTCAATCCCCTTTTGTACGGCTGTATCAAAACGGGCATCACAGGCGGGGCATTCAAGAGGAGTCAGATTCCCGTTTGGTCGGTTCTGGTTCTTGGGCTTACCCTTGGAACTCAAATCCAGAGTGATTTCCGTCTGGCAGTGATCACATTTGAGGCTGAGCTAGCGTAGCTCTTTCAGAGAGAACTTGATCTGCTTGAGCATGAGGCACATGATAAAAATTTGTGCTACTTGCATTTTAGCGAGAACTTGTTTTAGAGATCCTGATTTCTGTTTGCGTAGACGCAAAGCCAAGTGTCTGCGGCTGCGATATGGTCATACACATACAGAGATCATGAACAACAGGGTAATGCGCTTGGGGCTGCACTATCGGCTGAGGAAGTCTGCCTCAGCCCTGTACCAGGAGAACGGCAAAACCTTGTGCTTACACCTTGCCCCCGGCTCGCTGGTGCAACTGGCCGATTCCGCCGATGAGCAGGGACGCCTAATCGAGGTCTTATACGAAGGTCGTCAACTGATGATGTTTGTGGAAGACGTGTTGCGAGGGGACCTGCTGGACAGCGAGACTCCGAAACTCGACGGAGATCTCGGACTAGGCACAGTGCAATAGCACGCTACCGCGGTAGCAGTCTCCCCAACGTCACCGCTGCGGGGTTCTTCTTCGGTAGTTCGGGCATCTCTTTCTTTTCGGCTTGACCGGTTGTTTGCTGGACAATGTGGTAGGCCGTCGCATTCGCGCCATAAGGCTTCACGCCTTTACCTCGATTGCTTAAGCGGTTTGGCGTACCACTAGCATACAAAGATTCTTGTGGATTTCAAGACAAGGCAAATTCAAATTGACCCACTACCGATAACGGTAATGGGTCAGTTTGGAAAAACCTATCTTATTCCACCCGCTCGTATCACAAGTGGGGCCAAAAGAGGCGGTGTAGACAAGGGGAAGAGAGTATAGTCTGAGACCGCTGGACTTTTAACCCGTTGGTCTGGTTTGTTACTCTCAGCCCGGCTACTCACTTACTTTCTCGTTCGAGAAAGGAACAAAAAAGCGCGAAACACGTATGAGGAGGAATGAAACGGCTCCCTCAAACAGTTGTACAGATAACGATTCTCGCGGTGACAGCTGTGTTCACGACATTCGCCTTTGAAGATGGACCACCGCTGACCGCCGCCGAAATTATGATGCGGGTAGCCGAGAACCAGGATCGGGAACAGAAAGCTCGGACGCAGTTTGTCTATGAGGAAACCGTGCATCGCGTGATGCGGAACAAAGACGGCAAGCTGTTACGGGAGGAATATCGAACTTTTACGGTCATCCCTAGTGCCAAAGGTACCGAAAAGAAACCGCAATCCGTTAAAGGGCGATACTGGAAGAAGGGCAAGTATGTACCCTTCGAGGGCGAACCTGTGCCCCAAACAGGTCTGAATATCGTATTCGATGATTATAATGACAGCCAGACAAAAGACGGCATCGACAAAGACCTATTTCCGTTAACCAGCGACGAGCAGAAGAAATATACATTCGAACTGACTGGTGAACGGGTGATACGGGAACGGCCCGTCTATCGGATTCAGTTTCGTCCGGCGGATCGCCACGACTATGGCTGGACCGGCGAAGCATTGATTGACAAGGAAGAATTCCAACCTGTCTCGGTATACACCCAGTTGTCACGTCGGTTGCCGTTAGCGGTACGCACTATGCTCGGAACGGATGTGCCCGGTTTGGGATTCAGTGTGCAATACGCCCGAGTGGACAAAGACCTGTGGTTTCCCGCCACGTACGGGACCGAATTTGGGTTGCACGCGCTCTTTTTACTGAATCGCACCTTCACCGAATCGGTCGAGAACAAAAATTTTCGGCGCGCCACAGCGGAGAGCCGGATTGAGTTTGGGAACAACCCGCAGTAAGGCCAATCCTCTTTATTCTCCTTCGCGGCGCAGCCCGCGCCA
>JAFAZU010000396.1 GCA_019239585.1 Acidobacteriaceae bacterium | reverse complement strand
GAAAAACGGCAGTGTGCGCCTCCAGCTAAATACAATTGTAGAAGCGATTGACTGGAAGCTGGAATCAGCAACCGTGCATATCCGGTCAGCTCTTACCGACGAGAGCAGTACGATACAGGCACGCCGTCTTATTATTACTGTTCCTCTAGTAGTGCTGCAGCAAATATCGTTCCGGCCTGAACCTGCAGAAATGCTGGCTGCCGCTCACGCCCTTCGCTTCGGACAGGTCATGCGCGTTGTCTTCCGCTTCGATAATCCCTGGTGGGAAGACCACAAGGATTTGGCCGACGCCGGCTTTTGGCTCTCGCAGGAGCGCTACTTCCCAACCTGGTGGACAATCCTACCGGTACGCGCTCCGCTCCTCACAGGCTGGAGCGCCGGTCCGCATGCAGACCAACTGCTCGGTCTGCCGGAACCGGAAGTGATCAAACGAGCTCTCGAAGACTTGTCAAACCTAACCGGTCACGCCTCCAACGATTTAAAGAATTCCCTCCAGGCTGTATACTTTCACAATTGGCACAACGATCCATTTGCGAGGGGAGCTTACAGCTACGTTCCGGCCGGCGCGCTCCGCCAGCGAGAAGTGCTCGCGCGGCCCGTGGAAAATACCTTATTTTTTGCGGGTGAAGCAACGGAAGTGAACGGCCATAGCGCTACCGTGCATGGAGCGATTGCAACCGGCTACCGAGCCGCACGACAAATCCTTAAGGCGTGAACTCGCGGATTGCGGCGACTGTTTTCGCGTCGAGTTGGATCAGTAGCTTCGTCAACAGATCAACTAGTCCGTCGAAGTCGCGGCGATTCATGATGCCGTTATGCGCATGAGTGTAACGGACAGGCACGATCAGGTTTACGGTCGGAACGCCGCCGTTACTCTTTTGAATTTCAGCCGAATCATCCCCATACCCGCTGACTAAATCTAGCTGGAAAGGGATGTTTTGAGCAGCGGCAGTATCACGAACCAATTTTGTGAACTTGCGGTTGGGAAGCTCCGACGTGTCAAACAGAAACATTCCCGGCCCGCTTCCTAGTTTTGCTTGTGACTCTTCAGGATTGTGCCGGAATGTGTCGCCCGTGACTCCCGCTTCCAGCGAGATGCCGATCTCCGGCTTAATCGCTTCAGCAGCCGTATGAGCGCCGCGCAAGCCGACCTCTTCCTGCGTTGTGATCGCGTAATAAACGTGATTTGGATGAGAGATTGATTGCAAACGTCTCATTACCTCCACAATCACGGCGCATCCGACGCGATCATCCCAACCTTTCCCAAGATAGTTGTTAGTTCCATTAAGAATCCGAAACGGCGCATCCGGCACGACCGGGTCACCCACATCGACGCCCAATCTTTTTACCTCATCAGCAGATCTCGCACCAATATCGAGGAGGAGGCTATCGCGAGGAATCACCCGGCTCCGCTCATCCATCGGCACAATGTGAACGTCCCGAATGCCGGTAACCGCATAAACAGGGCCTTTGGAGCCAAGAATCACCCAGCGCTGATCGACCAATGCCTGATCCAGCCAGCCGCCCAACATCTGCATAGTTAAATAGCCATTCGGAGTGATTCGCCGAATCATACCGCCCAGCTCGTCCATATGGGCATCGACCATAACGCGCGGTCCCGTTGAGCCCTGCTCAGCAATGATCGATCCCATGCCGTCGAAGTGAAGCGCTGAGCTCAACGGCTTCATCTCGTCTACCATGACTTTGCGAACAGGCTCTTCAAATCCGGGCGGCCCAAACGCGTTTGAAAGACGTTCGAGAAGCCGTGATGTGCTGTCCTGCGCCAACCCATTGCAGGAGGCGATGAGGCCCACTGTCAGAACCAGCGGCCACTGTCTTAACCGTTCAGGGTAGCGCATAAAAGAGTTTAAGCAGGAACTTTGGCCTTGGCGGCAGGGTCTTTCAATCCGCCACGCGCAAAAGATAGAATGCGGCGCGGCTGCGTATCGGCAATTGGTTTCACGCGCAACGGGCGCTCCTGTAGAAGAAGATCGCTGGCCTGAACCAGCGGCTCCGCATGGAACCAATTCTGAAAGGGCGAGTTATGCAGCACATTGCAAATAGCCGCGAGGCTCATGCCTTGGTGATGCGCCATCCAGCAGCGCACCAGAACATGCTTTCGTGGTAAGAACCGACGGCTGGCGGAGCCTGAAAAGTCAATTGACTCATAGAATCCGTAATCACGGAGCCATTTGCGCCGCGCCATTCCCATTAAGTTCTCTACTGCTGTGACAGGATCTACAGACAACGCAAGGCAACTGGAATAAGGCGAGATCACCAGCGCATTGTCACGCGCCACGCTCAGAGCCAAGCCGGGAACCCCGAACGCATGGTACTGGTAATTTCCTTCCGTATCTGTCTTGCTGTAAGCTGCCTCCGAAATGCCCCAAGGGACGCGACGCGCTTTTGCATACTTCTGTTGGACGCGAACCGCAGCTCTCCCAGCGCGATCCAATAAAGTATTCGGGTGGGAGCGCTGCCAGATGACCGGCATTAAATACTCAAACATGGTGCCAGTCCAGGAAATCAGAACACTTTCTCCCTCACAAAGCGTATGCTGCCGTCCGAGGCGGAACCAGCTTTCCTGGACCGTTTCACCCTTCGCAACAGCGATAAACGTAGCCGTGCGCGATTCGGAAGCCAGCAGATCGTAACAGGACTTATTCAGCTCCTGGTTTGTCACGTCATAGCCGACAGAGAGCAGGCGGCGATCTGTGTTGACCAGCATTTCAAAATTCATGCCGCGCACCAAGCGGTCACACTCGTCTGCCAAGCTTTGTAACCGTAACGCTAACATGCCCAGCTTTTCGCGGCAAGCTGGGATCTGTTGTCGGAGTTGAGTAAGGAGGGGAGTTGCCTCCAAAGCTCCGAGCTTGCGGTCAAGCTCTTCATAAAAAGAGTCAGCTTTTTGGGGAGTGAGTGACTTCAGCAATCCGTTCAGGTCAGAATTGCCGAGCTTACGGATAGGCTCGAACTCAGGTTGGAGCCACGGAGCAAAATTGCGGACCTCTTTCTGTAAAGAGGAAATCCGATTGGAAAATTCGGCTGACCACCAAGTCGCCCTTTCCCGAAAAGGAAAATTTCTAAACAACAAAGGAAGCCACCCAGCAGGGTCACGGCTCCCAGCGATACGGTTGAATTCAGCCGTATCGCTCTTGTCACCTGTAATTGTGTGATAATCCACCAATCCGGAAAGAGCATTCTGGCGGAATAAAGGTTCACGAAGCAGTTGAAGGCATCCCTGCTTCAAGCTCCACAGAGAGGCCACAAGATTACCGCTGTCAACGCTGGAGATGAACAAGGGCGGGAGCGGCTGCCGCGTGATGTTGTCATACCAGTTCAGAAAATGCCCATGATAACGAGGCAGCTTCAAACAGGATTGCAATGTGTTTTCGGTCTGCGTGACAAATTCGGAAACAGTAAGATAGCCGAACTCAACTGCCGCCTGC
>JAFAZU010000372.1 GCA_019239585.1 Acidobacteriaceae bacterium | reverse complement strand
TATTACTGCGTGGCGTGACGACTGCGTGCTTTTCGTGCAGGTGCAACACTTGCTGCATTTCCTCGAGCGAACCTGCCGTAATTTCCGTATCGGAGTTTAACAGCAGCAGGTCCGAATCCTTCTGCCGAAACTCGCGAGCCCCCCAATTGCAAGTGCGCACAAACCCTCGATTCCCGGGGCTGCGAACATACCGAATGCGATCCTGCTGAATGCGATCCTGACCCCCGACAATGGACTGACACACAGCCATGACGGTGCCATCGGGGGTCGCATCATCCAGAACGAATATCTGGCAGTCTGCCGGCGAAAATCGGATAACGCTCTGCAGGCACGCGCGCAATTTGTCGGCTGCGGCATGAGCTGGAATGAGCACGGTCATCGGGCGAGCCCGCTCTCTATGAATCAAGGTTTTTTCTGAATCTTTGCGCCCAAGTGGATGCGGACCGCAAAGGACGAGTCATGCGCCACGATCGCGACCCTTCTAAATGGAGGAGCCGTTGACGAAGTTCTTCGCATTGCGATTCCAGCGCAGCATTTTGTTCCTGCACTCCTTCTAAATGGAGGAGCCGTTGACGAAGTTCTTCGCATTGCGATTCCAGCGCAGCATTTTGTTCCTGCACTTTATGCAAATTATCCAAAGCAATGCCCCGCTCCGCTTCCGTCCTTCTTTGAAATTCACGTAGGGTCCTGTTCCGATCAGCGAACGCACTGCGGACCTGAGCAGCCATCATATAGATTTGCGCATGGGCCGTCGCAATCGCGTTTGTGACCGCCTCAAATTCTTCATAAATGCAGAGCACCGCTCGCAAGCTTACAGGGATACTTGGCTCTTTTAGGGCTGGTAATACCCACAAGGGGTCAGCTCCAAAACTAAAGAAAAGGCAGCGATCCTTTCCCGGCAGCAGGCTGAGAGTTCCCATCGTCCGCACCCTCTGCAGATCCGGAACGGTCTTGGCCATCCATAAGATTCCTGCGGCATCAGAACGGAGGGAGAGTTCACTCACCTCGATCACAGCGGGCCGGTCCACGGGTCGAATTTTCAATTCTTCAGCAGCAGCGCCCGCCGGAAGGTGCAGCTCCGCAGTCTGCCAACTTCCTATCTTTGCCCCCGTAATATCGATCCTGTTGGCCTGAACAGCTTGCACAATGAATGACTACATTATAGGACTCAGATTACAATGGCAACGCGAATTGGACAATCCGGCTGTCCTAAATTACTCGGCCTGCAACACGGAGTAGGGATCGGAAAATGCGGCCAAATTCTGATTGAAGCAGGCTATAGCACAGCGCGACGGATGAAGGGCCTCAGAGGGGGACAGTTGTTGACGGGGGTCATCAAAGGCACCAATCGCGTAAGGCGTGACCAGAACGAGCAGCCCGCGTCGATGGGCATGCTCGGTGAGCATGCGAACAAACGGCAGCATACGCGAGGAGTTGAGTTCTGAGAAACCTCCCACCGCTTCGACATGTGAGCGGCGAACCGCAAAGAATTCTTCCGAGATTGCCTCAACGGACCGCATGATCTTGACATGCCGACTAAGCGCTTTCGTGCGGGAATTTGTTCCGGCAAAGGGATCTATATGCCGGCCGTTCTCTTTTCCGATAAAGCCTGTGTGAACAAACCGCCTTTGGAGATCCACCGCGAGGCCAGTTACTAAGCCGCAATCTTCACGAAGGGTCTGTGCCGCGAGTTCCTGTACAAAATAATGGTTTAGTGAATCAATCGGACGATTGATAAAGATCAACACATTGTCGGCGATCTCCTCAAAGCTGACCAGTGGGGGGCGCAGCACTGAGCCTGTTCCGTCCTCAAATGGACTTGGCAATCGATGCACAAGCTGATTCAATACCCCATAAAACTCGATCCGGTACTGGTCCGTCAGTTTTGTAAAGGCAGCCGTTTGAAACGCTCCATCCTCATCCCGAAAAAAAATGGAAATACCAACATGCTTCGGAACCTGGTATTGCAAGCGAACGGTGTCGGTCGGAAATCCAACCTGCACAATTATCTGTTTTGCCGTTCGCCGAACGTGATCACGAACAACTTGGCATAAATCTTTGGATTGTGGCGCATCGATGTCGAAGCCCAATTCCTGCACGGTCTCTTGAGCGCGCAGGTGATAAAGCGGCTTGGCGATGTGCCTCACCTTATTTGCCTCAATCTGTTCACAGCATCGTAACAATAAATCCCATTCCCGCGCACCTGTAGGAAAGTCGCCGAACCCCCCGCTCTTGAGAACAAGGGAGCGCCGAATAGCAGTCAGATTTCGAATGTAGTCAAGCGCAAGCAGGCGCTCACGGTCAAAATCGGGCTTAAACTTAGGCCGCGACCGCTGCCCGAACAAATCGATTTGATCCTCGTCGGAATACACAACCTCCGTCTTGCTGCCCTGGAGAGAGGCGGCTATTTCCAGTAACGCCGAAGGGTGTAACTCGTCACAGATGCGTATGGGGGCGATAAATTCACCACAAGCAGCTTCCAGAGCGGCATTCATGGCGTGGCCGTGGTGTTTTGAGCGACCGGCAGGAGTAATCATCACCCTTGAATCAGAGGCGGCGAAGCCTTCGGCATACTGGAACGACTCGGAATCTTCATCGAAGTCTCCTGTTATGCAGAGCTGCCAGTCAGGGTATATTTGCGCTGAAAGGGATCGCAAAAGCCGGCTGAGAAAGTAGAGGTGGCATTCGCGATATTCAACCAGCAGAGAAATAACAGGCTGGTCTGGTTTTTCGGTGAGATTCTTTAGGGATTCAGCGTTGTTTTGGAACAGTTGCGGTTCGCATTCAAAGAGCCAGTCCCGATAGGTGCTAACCTTTCCATTGCATAAGCTTGGGTCTGTCGAGGTTTGACGCTGTTCCACCGGAATGTCGCTTACAAGAGGGTAGTCCACCTCATCCAGACGAACGACCATGCCAACACACTGTCCAGGTTGCGGGGTCTGCAACAGCGCCACAAAGCCGGATCTGCTTCCCCCGCCGTTCAAATGTCGCTGCACATCTAAACGTGGAAACCCTGTGTAAATTGGTTGCTCCTTACCATCGACGGTTAGAATAAGCCGCGAAGTCTTCACTGACGACGGTGGCACAAACCAGCCCTTCAGAAACGATTCCTCAGGACTCACCGGCACTAGGGAGGGGGTATCCAGTGCAAACAAAAGCTCCGTTTGCGACCACTTTTGAACGTCCATTAACTCTTTTCGTCATTATCATCCGGCGGGAGCCAACCTTCGATAGAATTGCTCTAGCTTCAACCATGTGCCCTCGATGCCACTCGGACGATATCGGTCGATCCCGAACCTGGAAGTTTCGCGACCTTTTAATGAGAGGTTGGGGCATGAAAGCGTTCCGTTGTTATCAATGCCGCGCGCGGTTCTATTTGCCAGCCCGATTCGCCCGTACCATTCACGCGAAACGAGCGTGGCTTCACTCAGCTGGAAAAAATAGATATGAGGGAAAAGCTGAGGACAAAGACCCCCGGCGTTAGTTTTCGAGTCTGTTCCCAGCAAGACCCGTGCCGGTTCTCGCTACAATCGTAGACATGTTGCAGCCTACTGAGAAGATTTGGTATAACGGCAAGCTCATACCCTGGAACGATGCGAAGATCCATGTCCTTTCGCACGTGGTGAGCTATGGCAGTTCGGTGTTCGAGGGAATCCGCTGCTACCTAACCGATCGCGGTCCGGCGATCTTTCGAGGAATCGATCATGTGCGGCGCCTTCTCGATTCCGCCAAAATCTACCGCATGGAAATTCCCTTCACAGCCGACCAGCTCCTTTCCGCCATGGTTGAAACGGTGCGGGGCAACGGCTTGGAGTCTTGTTACATACGGCCCATCGTTCTGCGCGGCTACGGTGATGTCGGCGTTTTGCCCAGAAACAACCCGGTGGAGACTTATATTGCCGCCTATCCATGGGGCCGTTACTTGGGTGAAGAGGCGATCAATGATGGCGTAGACGTTTGCGTATCGTCCTGGAACCGTATTGCTCCGAATACGCTTCCGGCTCTTGCCAAGGCGGGCGCGAATTATATGAATTCGCAACTGATTCGAATGGAAGCGGCAATTAACGGCTATGCGGAGGGCATCGCTCTCGACGAAGCCGGTTATGTAAGCGAAGGCTCGGGCGAAAACATCTTTGTGATCCGGGACGGCAAGGTGTTCACCCCTCCACTCGGCGCTTCGGTCCTGCCCGGCATTACTCGCGACTCCATTGTCAAAGTTGCCCAACAACTTCAGATTCCGATTGTCGAAACCATTATTCCGCGCGAACTGCTTTATATTGCCGACGAGGTTTTTTTCACCGGTACGGCAGCGGAAGTGACGCCTATTCGATCCATCGACCGAATACCTGTGGGTGCCGGACATCGCGGTCCCATTACCGAGCGCATTCAAAGCCGTTACTTTGAAGTTGTTCACGGTAAAACCGGTGATGACTTTGGCTGGCTTACCTTTATCAGCAGTGTTCGCGACCCTGAACCGGTTACCGCATAAACCTTGTCCTCTTTGAACTCAATTATTGGACGTTCGCCGGGCGCCTCAGCAGTACTGAAGGTTGACTACGGAGAAGGCATCACCCATGTGGACGAGCTCATTCGCTCTCCCGAAGACGCTGATTTTTTGTCGCCAGGCTTTATTGACCTGCAAGTAAACGGCTTCGCGGGTGTAGACTACAACGATCCCGAAGCAAAGCCCGAGGGGATAGGCCAGTCCATTCAAAAGATGTTCGAAACGGGAGTAACCAGGTTTTTCCCGACAATTATTACCGGCTCGGAGGACAGAATGCTGGGCGCCATGCGCAATCTCGCTTCCGCAAAGACCGAATTTCTTCGCCACGGCATGGCTGAGGGTCATGCGATGGAAGGCCTTCACATTGAAGGCCCACATATTTCAGGCGAGGATGGACCGCGCGGGGCGCATCCGGTTGAGCATGTCAGGCCACCCGACGTGAATGAGTTTCATCGCTGGCAAGAAGCAGCTGACGGCCAGATTCGGCTGATTACTGTTTCGCCGGAATGGGAGCAGACTCCTGCCTACATCCGGGAAATTGTACGATCAGGAGTGGTGGCCAGCATCGGCCATACGAAAGCAACATCGGAACAAATCGCTGCCGCTGTCGATGCGGGAGCGACCATGTCCACACATCTCGGTAATGCTGCGCATCCGGCGCTTCCGAAAACCCAAAATTACATTTGGGATCAACTGGCGGAGGACCGTCTCACAGCCAGTTTTATTACTGACGGCATCCATATACCGGGGTCTTTCTTCCGTTCCGCCGTACGCGCCAAGGGTGTCGAGCGTTCGGTGCTGGTGACGGATGCAGTAATGCCGGCGATGTGCTTGCCGGGACCTTATCGATTGGGAGGAATCGACGTCCAACTGCTCGATAACGGCAGTGTTGTCCTGCGCGGCGGCAATCGGTTGGCCGGTTCGGCGCTGCGCATGGATCACGCGATCTCCTATGCAGTACGCCTGGGCCGTCTCTCCTTAAGAGAGGCTCTTTCGATGGCGACTGTGAATCCGGCCAGAGTGGGCAGAATTGCGGGCCGCCAACGCGGTCTATCGCCGGGCGAGAAAGCGGATTTTGTCCGGTTCCAGTGGACGGAATCACCGACGTCCCTAGAAGTGATCGAAACGATTGTAGCTGGGCAAAGAACTTACCTACGAGCTTAAGCCCGAAGCTTCTTGACGCATTTACTCCACCGGGAAGCATCAATAACTGGCAGAGCAGTACACAGATAAAAACTATTTAGGAGACCCCTATGGCATTCACTCTTCCTCCGTTACCTTATCCTGCGGACGCGCTGGAACCGCATATCGATAAGACCACGATGGAGATCCACCATGACAAGCATCATGGGACTTATGTGACCAACCTTAATAAGGCTCTGGAATCAGCGCCTGATTGGCAGAACAAATCCATTGAAGAAATTCTGGCAAACATCAACTCCGTGCCGGAATCCATCCGGACCGCTGTTCGCAATAATGGGGGCGGTCACGCGAATCACTCGCTATTTTGGAATCTGCTCTCGGCCAAAGGCGGAGGAGCGCCGAAAGGTAACATTGAGAGCGTTATTTCCTCAAACTTCGGCAGTTTTGATTCGTTTAAGGAAAAATTCAATGCGGCGGCAACCGGGCGCTTCGGTTCCGGCTGGGCGTGGCTGGTGAAAGACGGAAGCGGAAAATTCGAGATTACGTCAACCGCAAATCAGGATAGCCCTTTCATGGAAGGTAAAACACCGGTTCTCGGGCTGGATGTTTGGGAGCATGCCTACTACCTGAAATACCAGAACCGGCGTCCCGAGTACATCGCTGCCTGGTGGAATGTCGTGAACTGGGATGAAGTAAATAAGCAGTTGAAGTAAGGATTAGGACGGAGAGTCAACCGCAATCTTGTTAGGCTCTCCGTCAACCAGTAGACCCAACTGTGCCAGTCGTATTCGCGTTTTCTCAAGCGAGGTGTGATGGATTGCCGTGAAGCCTATTTCCGCAGCAACGTTGGCGAACATCTCCCGGTCATCGATGTAAATCGATTCGTGCGTGGCAGCGCCGCCAAGCTGTAAAGCTAATTTCCAAATCTCACGATCCGGTTTGCGCAAATGGGTAAAGTGCGAGATGACCATAAAGTCGGCAAGCTCCCGCAGGCCGAACTTCACAATCCGGTGTTCGGTAATTCCCTGCCCCTCATTGCTGATCAGTCCCATTTTTAATCCATTGCGCCTTTTCACTTCTTTGAAAAATTCAATGTTTTCGGGCCAAGGAGTCGAGGCGGCATAGGTAAAATCTCGCATACTCTCCCATGTGAATTTGCGAGGAACGGCGAAGAATACATGCTGGAGGTATTCTTCAAATGTCAAAAATCCCCGCTCATAGCTATCAAACATTAAACGATGCCTGCCTTCGATTTCGCTGGGATCGACAGAAAACCGGTCGCAGATTTCCTGCCGCAAGGGCGTATCCCAGCCGTTTGTGCCGAGAACGCCGCCGATATCGCTGTACAGCATGCGAAAAGGATGATGGGCCATGAGGCTACTGTCGCATATCAGGGGAAATGGCGGTAGATTACAATAAAAACGTCAGCTTGCTGGCTTGCCTTCACACATGGACGCTTAGCTCAGTTGGTTAGAGCGCCGCTTTCACACAGCGGAGGCCGGTGGTTCGAGTCCACTAGCGTCCACCACGACTTAAGGCGGTTTTCGATTGCTCGTCGCTCCGTATGGGACCAAGAGCCGGG
>JAFAZU010000264.1 GCA_019239585.1 Acidobacteriaceae bacterium | reverse complement strand
GCTGACGCAAAAGTACACGCGCCAAGTAATGAGCGAACTCTACAATACATCACCGCTCTCCGGCTGGATTGGCGAAGAGGATGAAGGGCAGTTGAGCGCGGTTTACGTCATGATGGCGATGGGGTTGTTTGAAATGGACGGTGGCTGCTCCGTGCGTCCTTACTATGATCTGAGCAGTCCATTATTCAGCAAAGTCACTCTTCACCTTGATCCTGATTACTACGGGGGTCACACCTTTGTGATCGAAGCGCACAACAACTCCCGCGAAAATATTTATATTCAATCCGCCCGGCTGAATGGAAAACCTCTCGAACGCGCTTGGATCTATCATTCCGAGCTGATTGCCGGAGGAAAACTGGAATTTGAAATGGGGTCGGCGCCGAACCCTCAGTGGGCAAGCCGTCCCGAAGACGGACCGCCATTACTTCGTCAATAATGAATGCGCCATCAAGCACACCGCTGCCGATCCGGCTGCCACAATCAGCGGTGAAACCCTGCCCGACCACAATAGAACGAAATTAAGAACGACGAGGCACACGCTCAGCGGATCGTGGGAGGGTGTTGTCATGATGATCTTCACCAGCGCTGCCGCCAACAAGCCAACCACTCCAGCGTTAATTCCGGCAAGGGCGGAACGCGCTCGTTTTCGCCCCTGCATCCAGCGCCAGTAAGGCGCAAGGCCAATAACCAGTAGAATGCCCGGCAAAAACAAAGCTGTTAAACACATCAGCGCGCCGGCAATTTTATTTGGCTGAGCTGATAATAGATAGCCCAAATAAGCGGCAAATGTAAATAAAGGACCAGGAATCGTCTGTGCCGCTCCATACCCGGTCAGAAAATCAGGCTCGCTGACCCAACCAGGGCGCACAACCGTTTGTTGCAGCAACGGTAGAACTACATGACCACCGCCAAACACAAGCGCTCCCGATTGGTAAAAAGCACGAAGCACCTGAATGCTCTCGACCGAAGTAAAACGCGATAACGCTTCCAATGCTACAAAAAGAAACGCAAACAGGAGCAGGGCAGCGTCAGCAGATCTCCGCGAGATCGGTAGGTGCAGCTTCGAAGGCGGAGCCGTACGGCTGTTGTTCAGAAACAAAGCTCCTCCTATTCCAGCCGCAATGATAGCTGCAATTTGAGCGACTGAAGCAGGCAGCGCCAAAACAAGAATCAAAGTGGATAAGGCGAAAATTGAGCGCAGCCCATCCGGACTCAGTTGTCTGTGCATGAGCCGGACGGCGTTGGCTACTACGGCTATAGCGGCAATTTGCAGGCCGCGCATGGCCGCTTCAGCCGCAGGAGAGCGCAGGAGGTCCACTCCTGCGGCAAAGAGGATGAGAAGCGTGGCGGAGGGCAGCGTGAAACCAAGCCATGCTTGCAATCCACCCCAAAGACCGCCGCGCAAAACACCAATTAAAAAGCCCGTCTGACTGCTGCCTGGTCCGGGAAGCAACTGAGTGAACGCAATGATCTCGCCCCATTCGTTCTCCTCCAGCCAACCCTTGCGGCGAACAAACTCCTCGTAGAAATAGCCCAGATGCGCTGCCGGCCCTCCAAATGAATAGCAGCCGAGTTTCAAAAACGTTAAAAAGATCATGTTTGGAAAAACAGCACACTTATAATCAGATTTCTCATCCATACATGCGTGCAAACACCATGTTCGTGCTACAGTTAGTCGCTTTTCAAAAAATTCAGTGCTTTTGAAATACCCAAGGAGTTTATCCCATGCCGACCCACTCTGTCGATACAGTACCTACAGCTAGCGCCGAGGCTGCCGTACCAGTCCGGCTCAAAATCAACGGTGAGGAACGCGCTCTTACCATTGATCCGCGTGTCACTCTGCTTGACGCTCTGCGCGAACACCTGGGCCTAACCGGAGCCAAGAAAGGCTGCGACCAAGGCCAATGCGGCGCGTGTACGGTTCATATCAACGGTGAGCGTGTGCTCTCCTGCTTATCGCTGGCCATTGCGCACCAGCACGACGACATCACGACCATTGAAGGACTTGCTGAGGGTGAGGGCCTTCACCCGATGCAGACCGCCTTTATCGAGTGCGACGGCTTTCAGTGCGGTTACTGCACGCCGGGGCAGATCATGTCCGCCGTGGCCATGCTGGAGGAGGCGGAGCGCGGTGTGCCGAGCCATGTCACGCCGGATGTGAGCCGCCATTTGACAGCGGAGGATTTGACTGATGATGAGATCCGCGAACGCTTGAGCGGTAACATTTGCCGTTGCGGCGCTTACCCGAATATTGTTGCTGCCGTGCGGCACGCGCAGCAGATCGGAGGAAAGAAGAAATGAGACCTTTTCACTACGTCGAAAGCGCGGGCGCTCAAGAGGCGGCCCAAAGCGTCAGTTCAGGCGCAGAAGCGGTGTTCTTCGCAGGCGGCACTACGTTAATTGATCTGATGAAAATCGATGTCCTGCGGCCCGATACGCTGGTCAGCGTCAATCAATTGCCCTTGGGAGAGATTGAGGTTGACGCAAACGGCGTGCATATCGGCGCGAATGTGCGCAATAGCCAGCTTGCCTGGCATGAGACGATTCGCGAACAGTACCCGGTTTTGTCGGAAGCCCTGCTGGCCGGAGCTTCGACCCAGTTACGTAATATGGCGACCACCGCCGGTAACATCATGCAGCGCACGAGATGTCCTTACTTCCGTGACGTAACAACCGCTTGTAATAAGCGTTCGCCTGGATCAGGGTGCGGCGCGCTGCACGGCTACAACCGCAGCCACGCGGTACTCGGCACCAGCGAAAACTGCATCGCTACTAACCCTTCAGACATGTGCGTGGCTCTAGTTATGCT
>JAFAZU010000437.1 GCA_019239585.1 Acidobacteriaceae bacterium | reverse complement strand
TCACTCCCAATGCTGCGCAAGTCTCCAGGGCGACCTTGAAGATTCCCACCTCTCCGGGCAGCACCATCTCAATTCCCTTAACCGGCACGGGAATCGTTAACGCTTCGCAATAAGAGAGTAGGACGGCCCCAGCCGGGGCGAGAGTGTCCCCGGTTTCTTTGAAGCGCCCACCTTCTACGACTGATACTGAGGCTCCGTGGGCTCCCACCCCGCGAAATGCTCGCCGGGGGTGGGAGCCCACGGAGCCTCGCCTCCACCGAGCCCCACGTTCCGCTCTTCCAACGCTTGGCCGATGGTGAGTTTTCGACAAGCGTGGAGAGCATTCGATTGTGTGTGGTCAGGCCGCTTTCTCCAGCAATGGCGCTTGCGTTTGTGGCCGGAAGCCTGGATACTAGCGTCGAAACGATCTCGGCATCCAGGATCAGGAAAGTCAACCGCCGATAACGGGCTCTTGTTGCCCAAAACCAGCGGTGATACACTCAGATGTGCGGACGCGGATTCTCGGTGTCATTCCCGCCCGATTTGCTTCCTCCCGATTTCCCGGAAAAGTTCTCGCTCCCCTGGCCGGTAAGCCCATGCTGCAGCATGTCTGGGAACGCGCGTTGCTGGCGCGTCATCTGCAGGGGAATGTTTTGATCGCTACGGATGACTTTCGCATTGCAGACGTCGTTCGTAGTTTTGGCGGTCGCGTGCGGATGACGCACGCCCATCACCCCTCAGGAACAGATCGCCTGGCCGAGGTCGCTTCGGCAGAACCGGCTTCTCTTTACGTGAATATACAGGGCGATGAACCCTTGATCGATCCCGAAGCGATTGACGCGGCCATTCTTTCGGTGCTTCACGACGAGCATATCCCAATGGGCACGCTCAAGAAAACGATTATCGACCCGACGGACGTTGTGAACCCCAACGTGGTGAAGGTTGTCACGGATCTTCTGGGTGATGCGATCTATTTTTCGCGTTGTCCGATTCCTTATGAGCGCGACGGACGCAGCCATCAGCCTTTGTATGCGAAGCATATCGGTCTGTATGTCTATCGGCGTGAATTTCTATTAGCGTATCCCGATCTCCAAGTTGGTCCGCTGGAAAAAGCGGAACGTTTGGAGCAATTGCGGGCGCTGGAGAACGGCTACAAGATTCGCGTCGTATCAACGGATTATGAGTCCATCGGCGTAGATACGCCGGAAGATCTGGAACGGGTGAATCATCTTTTCTCTGCTACGGCTGAGATGCAGAGTTCTATTCGGGGGAGCAATGGCTAAATACATATTCGTTACAGGTGGTGTCGTTTCCTCATTAGGGAAGGGAATCGCGGCTGCCTCTATCGGCTGCTTATTGGAGAGCCGTGGCTTGCGGGTCACGCTGCAGAAGTTTGATCCCTATTTGAACATTGATCCGGGAACCATGAGTCCGTTCCAGCACGGGGAAGTGTTTGTCACCGACGACGGTGCGGAGACAGATTTGGATCTTGGGCACTATGAGCGCTTCACGCATGCTCCGCTTACGCAGAGCAATAACCTGACCTCAGGCCGGATCTACGAGAACATCATCACGCGGGAACGCCGGGGAGACTACCTCGGAAAAACGGTGCAGGTGATTCCGCACGTGACGAACGAGATCAAGGCGGCGTGCCGCAAGGTCGCGGCTGATGTGGATATCGCGATTGTGGAGATCGGCGGTACGGTCGGCGACATTGAATCCCTGCCGTTCCTTGAGGCCATTCGCCAGATGCGTCATGAAGAGGGCCGCGAAAATACGCTCTTTATTCATTTAACGTTAGTGCCGTGGATTGCGGCGGCGCAGGAACTGAAGACTAAGCCGACACAGCACAGCGTCAAAGAGCTCCGCGCGATCGGTATCCAACCGGACATGCTGTTTTGCCGTTCGGAACGCTCCTTGCCGGAAGAGTTAAAAGAAAAAATTGCGTTGTTTTGCGACGTGGCTGTCAGCGGTGTCGTTACTGCAAGAGATGTGGACTCGGTTTATGAAATCCCGCTCGTCTTCGCCGATCAGGGAGTGGACGAAAGCATCCTGCGAATGCTGAACGTACACGCTGGTCCACGTAACATGACGCGTTGGACCGAGATGCTCGACCGCATGCACCACCCCGTTCGCGAAGTGAACATCGGGCTGGTCGGTAAATATGTGGAGTATGAAGATTCTTACAAAAGCTTGAAAGAAGCTCTGCTCCATGCCGGGATTGCGCATCAGGCGCGAGTCAACATCGAGTGGATTGAATCCGAACGCATGGAGTGGCCGGTGTGCCGGCACTTTCTGCAGCGCTACGACGGCATTCTCGTGCCCGGCGGATTCGGCAAGCGCGGTATCGAGGGAATGCTGCACACCATCCGGTGCGCCCGCGAAGACAAGATTCCGTACTTTGGAATCTGCCTTGGCATGCAAACGATGGTGATTGAGTTTGCCCGAAATGTCTGCGGACTCGTTGGCGCGGATTCGACAGAGTTCAATGGGAACACTCCTTATCGCGTCATTTACAAGCTACGTGAGTTGAAAGGTGTCGATGAACTAGGGGGCACGATGCGCCTGGGCGCTTATCCCTGCCGTTTAGCGGAAGGCAGTTGGGCGAACAAGGCTTATGGGACAACAGACATCAGCGAACGCCATCGCCACCGCTATGAGTTCAACCGTGAATTTGAAACGATACTAACGGAAAATGGTTTACGATTGACCGGTCAAACTCCGGATGGCGTTTACGTGGAGATCTGCGAACTGCCGGACCACCCCTGGTTTCTAGGCTGCCAGTTTCACCCTGAATTTAAGTCCAAACCGCTGGAGCCGCATCCGCTCTTCACAGCATTCTTAAAAGCGGCGCTGGAGCACCGGGAGCGAAAGGTGGTTATGGCGGAACGGGAGGCAGCGGCACTGGTACCCGAGTTTTCCCACGCGCAATGAGCGTAACGGTCCTTGTTGGCGAGGGAGCCCGTCAGGTTCAATTCGGCAATGATGCGCCACTCTCTTTAATCGCTGGCCCGTGTGTCATTGAAAGCGAGGAACATGTACTGCGAGTAGCCCAAGCGATTCGCAAGGCTGTCGGCGCGTTTGTTTTCAAGGCATCCTTCGACAAAGCAAACCGCAGCAGCGTGCGTTCCTATCGTGGCCCGGGCGTAAGGGAGGGCATTCGCATTCTAAAGAAGGTCAGGAACCTTGGCCTGCCGATACTGACCGATATTCATGAGCCCGCGCAGGCGGAAACAGTAGCGGAAGCTGTTGACATTCTGCAAATTCCTGCTTTTCTTTGCCGCCAGACCGATCTGCTGGTGGAAGCAGGGAAGACCGGCCGGGCGGTCAACATCAAAAAAGGACAGTTCGTGTCGCCTGCTGACATTCATTACGCAGCTGAAAAGGTGAGGAGTACCGGCAACGAGCAGATCATTCTCACGGAACGCGGATCGTCCTTCGGCTACAACAATCTGGTTGTTGATATGCGCGGTCTTCGCATCATGGCCGAAAGCGGATACCCGGTCGTGTTTGATGCAACCCACAGTGTGCAGTTGCCGGGAGCAGGGGGATCTTCCTCGGGCGGTCAGCCTCAATTTATTGAGCCGCTAGCTCGTGCAGCAACCGCTACAGGAATCAGCGGCGTATTTGTGGAGGTGCATGACTGTCCGGAAAAAGCGTTGTCTGACGGAGCCAATGCTTTGCAACTCGATCTGCTGCCGGCGTTCTGGAAACGCCTGACTGCCATTGATCGGTTAGTTAAAGGGCTCGCGGCGGACTTTCCTTTGGCGCCGAAAGGGAGTCATGCAGAAGTATGATGTTGCCCTGAAGACTCTACTGCAAGCCTCAGGCATATCGATCCTTCAGCAATTAGCCGGAGTGCATCTGGCGCGCTGGATCAACACGGAACTGCCGCAAATGAAAGCGCCTCGCTTGGACCTGCTGGGCGAGACCGAAACGGGCGAACTGGCTCACTTCGAGCTGCAAAGCACCAATGATCTGGATATGCCCTTACGCATGGCCGAGTACGCTGTAGCCGTGCGCCGGCACTTTGGGTGCTTCCCCCGTCAGTTTGTGTTGTATGTAGGGCAGGCCGAACTGCGCATGCGGCCGGAACTGATCGGTCCTCAGTTCCGGTCGTACTATGAACTGATTGACCTGCGGCAGATCGAGGCGGAGCAACTGTTGCGAAGCGCGGCGGTCGGCGACGGGATACTCGCTATTCTAGGCCATACTGACGATTTGCAGCAGACTGCGCGCGAAGTGCTGGGGCGCATCGCCCAACTGCCTTTGGAGCAGCGTCCGCTGGCGTTACAGCAACTGGTGCTACTCTCAGGATTGAGAGGGCTGGACGCCTTCGTCCAGCAGGAAGCACAGCAGATGCCGATTTTAATTGACCCAATGGAAAATGCCATTCTTGGCCCCGCCATCCGCAAAGGTTTGGAGCAGGGAATGCAGCAAGGTTTGCAGCAAGGTTTGCAGCAGGGCAAAGCCGAGGGCCTACAGGAAGGCCGCTTGTCCATTATTCACCGCTTGGTTAAACATCGCTTCGGCTCAGTCCCGGAGTGGGTCGAGGTGCGTCTCCATGCTTTATCGGGCGAGCAGTTGGAAGAAGTATCT
>JAFAZU010000140.1 GCA_019239585.1 Acidobacteriaceae bacterium | reverse complement strand
TACCCACAAATTTGGCACCGAGTTGAAAGCCCAGAGCGATGTCGGTAAGCCGCGCCAGACCACGCCACATCACCAGGTTCCCGGGTGGACTATCATGGGCGCGTGCCAAATAGCCGCCCAGCCGTGCTAACTGCTGTATATAGGTTGCCAATCTGGGTTCGGCTGCTGCGTACGGGTCTTTGTCTTTCCTGAGGTGATCCAACACACGTACCTCCTCGGTCGTGAAAGCCAGTTCGGGTGCAGCCTCCGGCTCCACGCGGTTCAGCATCGTTAACCAGAACACGCGCCAAGCCAAAATGCAGAGCACGGCTAAAAGCTTCACTAAACGGTCCGCTGTGCGCAGCTTATACTCTTCTGCCTGGCACCCGGATTTCAGAACCTTGTGGAATAGCTCAATTTTCCACCGACACGCGTACCAGTTCAGCTTTTCGATCGCCTCGCTTCGCGACCGCACCGGAAGGTTCGTGATCAGTTTCCAGTCCACGCGCTCTCGTCCCTTGGGTTCGTCCCGCTCCCGAGCGTAAAGTACGGTCAGCTTTAGCGGACCGTACTGCTTCTGCTTGGCTTTCGGCGCATAGACCCAGAGCCGACGATACTTGATTTCGAGCACTGCCTCGCTGACCTGTCCGTGGCGGTCCGTGACCTCCACACAATGAACAGCTTTGACCGGCGTCTGCTTCAGGATCGCCGCGATGGTCTTCTGTCCATCCTCGGCCAGCCGGTCCACACACGTGCGCAAAACGAACTTTGTGCCGGCGTTCTGGGCCGCGCAAAACAATTCGTAAATGTCGCTTTCCCGGTCTCCAATATGGACCGAGCGATCCGCTACACCGAGCCGCGCGGTGGCCTGCTCCAGGTTCTCCAACCAGCGAACACTTTCTTTCTGTGCCATGGGCACCCGCGTCGGATTCACGCTTCGTTTGAGCGCATTGGTTCCTTTGAACTTCTTGCGCGTCCAGAACTTGACGGCGGCCAAGCCCAGCGGCAATCCTTCGGTTGTGACCACAAGGCTAGAATGCATCAGCATGCCGCAGGGCGTCAGATCCCCACGGCGAGCCCGTGAATAGCGATAGAGGGCTCCCAGGCCCTTGATCCGGCGGCGACTAAAGCTGAACTCGGTCGTGTCATGCAGCACCAGCACCGGACCGTTCGTGGCGGTAACACGCTGCTGTGTGGCTTGCTGGTGACCTTCCAGGATGTCCTGCTCGGTGACGCGCTCGTTGGAGAAAAAGCGATACGCAGCTTTGGTGTTAGCCCAGTCTTGGCAGGCCAGGGGAAGGCTGTCGCCGAGGCCGGACGAGAACTGCTGCAGCAACTGTTGTAAGCGTTGCCGGAGCCGCTGATCCGGCAACGGACAAGTTGCCAATTCCGTTTCGATCCATTCCGTAGGTTCCTGGTCTGGGTCCGAAACGGATCGATCTTCACCCGGAACAAATTCTGATGATTGAGGCACGTTGGCTGCTTATTCTACCTGCCTCCGCGATCTGCCTATTTCTAATTCAACTTGTGGGTAATTGAAAGCAGAGCGAACACAGGGTTGACACGGAACCAGCAAATGGGAGGTTAGCGACCTTCGACCTCCCAAGCAGAATTGGGATCGGGTAATTTTACTCCGTTGTAAACAAAGTGGCGGGTGAGAATTTTGGTTTCAAGAGGCATCAGAAAAGAGTCCTTTATAGATTTTCAGAGTTGTTGACATACGTGTTAGAGAAAGTGGCACAAATGTAAAAAGTGGTGACATAGGTTGAAGTGGCGTGTCTGTAGGTTGACAGCATAGCTGACCATTCATGCCACGAAAGATGGCAAGACCCTATGTTGAAATGTGTCGCTTGACCGCTGATAAGCGGAGTTGATTAGTGGAGTTTACCGTCTGCTTTCGGTTTGGTGCTTGTCGGAAGCGAGACGCTGGATTTCGAGCAGGGCCAGACGAACGGCCCAGGATAACCACGATGCAATCCCAGCTGTGATAGCCTTCGTAGATGAATTCGACACGCGTCAGCCAATACGTCAACGCGCCGCGCGAGTCTACCGCGCGCTGATCGACGCCGACACCGTCGCGGTCTGGAAAGTGCCGAATGGTATGACTTGCCACGTGCATTCGTTTAACCCCGTGAAGGGGGGTGCTTTGAGAATTTCGCTGACTGACGGCGCACAGGCGGTGTAGGCAAGACGACCGCGCACACGGACACGTACCACGGCCGTTTCGTGGAACTCGTGC
>JAFAZU010000728.1 GCA_019239585.1 Acidobacteriaceae bacterium | reverse complement strand
GTGTTTGCAGCCCTTGGGTTCAGCGAGGAGGAAGCTAAGCGCCGATTCGGGTTCTTGTTAGAAGCGCTTGAGTATGGTGCTCCTCCACACGGCGGCATTGCATTGGGACTGGATCGGCTGGTCATGATCCTGGCGGGCGAGCAATCCATACGAGAGGTCATTCCCTTCCCCAAAACAGCGAAAGGGACGGATTTGATGTGCGAAGCGCCGTCAACCGTACCTGAGCGGCAACTGCGGGACCTGGGGATTCGTCTAATCGCGCAGCAATAATAACCCGGTCACTGCATTCCCGGCTCCGTTTCGGCTTATAATAATCAGAGTCGCGAACGAAGTGACCGGCTTTTCTTCCGAGTTTTAGGAGTTTATATGGCACAAGTGCGTGGTATCGGCGGTGTTTTCTTCAAATCGGATAACCCGCAGGCTTTGAATGACTGGTACGAAAGGCATCTTGGCATTGTTTCCCGTCCGAACGAGGGCGCAATGTTTCACTGGCGGCGTGCGGATGATAGCGGTAAGCAAGAAATCACAGCATGGTCTGTGTTTCCTAGTTCAACAAAGTACTTTGAGCCGAGCAAAGCTCCTTTCATGCTCAACTATATTGTTGATGATCTCGATGTGACGCTGGCTGAATTGCGTAGAGCGGGAGTAACCGTTGATGATCGCGTAGAAGAGTACGATTACGGCAAGTTTGGCTGGATCAGCGATCCTGACGGCAACCGGATTGAGTTATGGGAGCCACGATGATCTTTCGCGGCTCCTAATTCGAACGATCAAGCATATTAGACTTTGACCGGTTTATCGACAGATTTCCATTCCTTTTCATCCCAATACTTGACGCGGCCTTCCCGGTAAGACTCCACGGATAAGTTAATCAGGATCTGCGCGTGCGCGGCAGTTTCAACATCCAGGTGCGGTTTTTCGCGCGTGCGCATGCATCCGAGGAAGTTGCCAATATGCGCTTGCATCATGTCTTTCTGCTCTACTGGAATGCGGATCTCGTCGGAACCGAATTTATAATTGGGGAACGTGTGACGACCTTGCTCTCCTTCAATATGGACCTTCTCTGGGCGAACGACAATATCCGGGGTTGAACCCTCGAACTGGCCGTGTTCCACCATAATGATCGTCCCCTCGTGCCCTCGAATCAGGCCGGGGATGTGTTGTGAGTTCGCCATGGAGGAACTCAGCACGAGGGAGTGCCCTTCAGCGTATTCCGCCAGAAGATGATATGTGTCGGGCACTTCGCGGTCATCGGTGAAAACGTATTTGCCGCCCGACGCCATCACCTTAACCGGATACTGCGGCTTGTCCCAACAGATGTTAAGAGGCGCGACCACGTGGAAGAAAAGATCGGTTGCAATACCGCCGGAGTAATCCCAATACTTACGGAAACGGAAAAAGCGGTCCGCGTCATAAGGCCGCGACGGAGCAGGACCGAGCCAAGTTTTCCAATCGATATAGTTTTCGCCCTTGCCGTCCGGGCCGGCGTCAGCATCAATAGGCCAGTTCCACTCGCCTTCAATAGAATTGCGATGGTAAGAGCCTTGGCTCATAATCATTTTTCCGATCATGCCGTCGGCAATGGCCTTTTTCGCTTTCCACCATTGATCGGCGGAGGTGGTTTGCGAACCGACCTGAACAATGCGCTTGGACTCGCGAACGGTGTCAATCAGTTGCTTGACTTCCTTGTTCGTGTGGCACATCGGCTTTTCCAGGTAAACGTCTTTGCCCTGGTCCATCGCATCCAGCGCAATGCGGGCGTGCCAATGATCGGGCGTGGCAACGATGACGGCATCGACTTCCGGCAGCGCCAGCACTTCCCGATAATCCAGAAAGCCCTTTGCGTTGTATTTCTCGGCCTGTGCCCGTTTCCGCTTCTCGTAAACGTCGCAGACCGCTACAATCTGGCACGCATTATTGTTCTCATCCGCGTACATTTTGAATGACGCCGCATCACCGCTGCCTCGACCCCCACATCCAATCAGTCCGATATTGATGCGGTCGTTTGCGCCCAGGACTCTGGACGGATTGACTTTAGTGTTGGCCTTGGAAAAGGCTTTGCTGGCGAGCATGGCTCCGGCACTTAAGCCTCCGGTCCGTTTGAGAAAATCACGACGATCAAAGTGGTCTGCAGACATTGCTTTTCCTCATACTCAGTTTACTTTAGCTGCTTAGTGTTAACTAGGATATTTTTGGGAGTGCTGTTTTCTTAACGGTTTTCTTCTTGGGGGCGCTAGCCTTTTTAGCGGCTGCTTTCTTTCGTGGAACTGGCTTGCGCCGGTTTACTCCTAAGGCTCGTTCCAGCAAATCTTGCAAGATCTTCTTTTCCGATGGCAGGATTACCTTTGTGAACTTATCGGGCCGCTCCGCCACGAGTTGTTGTAGTTTACTAACCCATTCGAGGGACTCAGCTGCGGGATGTTCGCCGATCCGGCCTACCAGCTTGAGCGCTGATTCGAGATCAGGTACGGAGCGATAGCACTGTAAAGCTTCCTTTAAATTTCCTCCTAGCAAATGACACTCCGCCGCATTGCGGAAATCACCGAGTCCTTCATAACAGATTGCTTCGAGCTTGGGCTGGTGGTCCGGAAGCGTACGCAAGAGGGCAAGAGCCGGGGAAAATTGTTTATCCTTCATCAGCAGTTGAAGGGATCGCTGCGCCAAACGTTGCGTTCTCGCTTGGCGGTCTGGAATGTCCAGAACCTCATAAAAGGGCGGGAGCAGTTTTAACAGGATTGATGCGTTATGACCGTTCAAAAGCGCCGATTCCAGTTCCTCAGTCCATGTCTTCGTCTTAGAGGTGAGGTAGATTTGCAGCCAGGGCTCGATCTCCTTCCTGCTCTGGGGCAGAAAGTTTGCCAGATCGACTAAGGCATGGAGATGATCATCGAAACTGCTTCGCTGGATTCGCCCGATTGTGTGCAGTAGCGTAGCCAGCTCGTAGCGGCGCGCATTCGTGGCGGCACGTTGCGCTTCCGCAAACAGATCCGGTCGGCCCAACTCGGATGAAAGCCGAACGTTACGGTATCCAAGAGTGAAACAAACCTCTGCGAGCGTCAGATAAGCCGCATCCCGGGCTGCCTGGTCCGTTACGGCTCCTAGGGACCCTGGCCGCCCCAACAGCGTGATTGCTTGCTGCGCACGCGACCAGGCGACTTCCGGTTTCACCTCCAGAAACTGCCGGGCGTCTTCCTGGCAGCGTAGGACGCGCTCTTCCCCATCGAGTTCCTCTTCTTCCAACATCTTGAGAAGAGCGGCAGGCACGCTTGAAGCAACTCCGTTATCAAGCTGGGTACCGTTGAGAAAGGCAAGACTTTGCCGGATGGTGGTGTCGGTTGGGTTCACGTCCAGCCAGATTAGCCGTTCTGTCGGGCGGCTCAGCGCCACACGCAACTGGTCAATAGCAAGACGTTTTCGTAAAGCGTCAACCTCCGAATCAGCGCGCACGCGCGCTTCCTCGCGGAGAACCCGTTCGATAAAACGGCCCGCGTTGAGGACACACACCGAATGGAAATCAAGTCCCTTGGCCTCTGACGTGGTGAGTACAGCCTTTCGCGCTTCTTCCGGTACGTACTCGGGAATGCTGTCTTCGAGATTGATGAGCGCCAGTCCTTCGCGGGTCGAGAGGGCCTGTAACAGTTCGCTTAATTCTGGGTTAGGAACAGCGCTGCAGTAAAGGATCTGATCGGTGGCGTCCTCGTCAATCTCCGCATAGCCGGTTCCGCTCGGGCGCTCCTGCTTCTGAATATGCGAGTACAGGTCCCACACACGATTGACCAGTTCCGCGATGCGGCGCGGACTTCGCAGGTTCGCCGACAACTTAAATTCGGAAAGAGTACCGAGCTGGTGGTGAAGCAGGTCACTGAGCCAAGCCCATTCAAAATCGGTCGGGCGCACGGTTTGTGCTTCGTCTCCGGCGAGAAGCAGCGGCACAGGGGAGCGGCGTCCGCGATTATTCAGGGAAGCAAGTTGGACAATCAACAGGGCCTCAATCGGGGTGAGGTCCTGGCACTCGTCAAGAGCCAGACAGTCGAAAATGATAGGAGTTGGGTTTGCAGGGCCGCTTTCTTGCCCGAGGAGCCGCAAGTGTTCCACTGCACGCCACGCAAGCGCCAGTTCCGGGCAATACCGCTCGGCAAAAGAGCTTTCTTCCAAACGTTCCAGCCGTGCTGCCGCGTCCAGCGCCGCAGTGACGGCCATCTGACCCAGATGACGTGCGCGCCGCTCCTTATAGACCTGATCCGCCACGCGGCCGCCCTTGCCGGCTGTAAAGCGGCCCACGGTGATGGGAAGCGCGTCTCCAATCAGATGGGCATACAATTCGTCGTACAAAGCCCATTGGTTGCTGGCCCAAGCGCCGAGCGTGCGCGAAAACGGCGCCAGATCCCGCCCGAAGCGCTGCCGGGCTTCGCTTTCGGAGGATACGGGCAAGTCCTCTCCCAGCACCTGCCGAACCAGATCGGCAAACGTGATGACTTGAAAATGCTTGTGCGAGGAGCAGAAGCGGTCAAAGTATTCGCGGGCCAGCGCGGCAAGGTCCCGCGAATAGGTAATGTAGAGTACCCGTTCGGCACCGACGGAATCAGCAGCATGCCAAAGTGCGGTTGTTTTTCCCGAACCTGGATGGCCCTTAAGCAACCGTACAGGTTGACGGGCAGACGCAAACCGCACCTGTGGCTGAGTCCACGGCAATGGCGCGTATTCTTCACGCCGGAGATCGCGCACAGTAACCGGCAAGTAGCAATTGTTGAAAGACTGTGGGGTCAGGAGCGAGTGGTCGTCATGGTGACGAATATCGCGCAGGAACACAGCGCCGTCCGGCACATCGGAAAACTCACCCGACTCTTTCAGCGGCAGCGCGTTCTGGGGAGCCCACCAAGCGTAAAAGTGGCTGCCATGATTTCCGCCCAGCCGTGAGCGACGCCAGCCGCGATTAACGCCGGACGTTGCTTTGTAGTGCAAACGGCGAGCGTCTACGGAAAGTCGCTGTAATAAAAAGGCGGTTCGCCTTCCGATAGGGTCCTTTCCGTGCTCGGCCAGTTTTTCCAGAAACTCCTGATGGCAAAACAAGGGAGTAGGCGGACGGGCCGTTTCAAATGTGTCTAGGAAACTCGACTGTTGATTTGGGCTCACCGGCTATCAAAATACTATATGGGACACTGAAAACAGACGCGAATTTGAACGAAAAGCCATCCGGGCCCTCCTCACGCGCTGCCTTCCAGTATCCTAATTTCCGCCGGTATATGGTAGCCAGATTTCTGGTTACCATTGCTTTGGAGATGCAGTCTGTCGCGATTGGCTGGCAGATTTATGCCATCACGCACCGTCCTTTGGATTTAGGGCTGGCCGGCTTAGCGCAGTTTCTGCCGAGTATCTGCCTGTTTACCTTTACCGGGCATGTGGCGGACCGGCATCCACGACAACGGATTATTCAAACGTGCTACGCGGGCTTTGCCGTTTGCTCCTGTCTTCTGTTGGCGTTTACTGTTTTCCGCTCGCAGTCGGTGTACCCGATTTACGCCATCCTGCTTTTAAACGGCACGGTGCGGGCGTTTCAAGGTCCGGCAGGCCAGGCGTTTATTCCATTGTTGGTCGAGCGTACACATTTTCCGAATGCGGTCGCTTGGGCTTCGTCGCTGTTTCAGGTAGCCACCATCGCTGGGCCTATGCTCGGTGGTGTTTTGTATGGTGTTACAGGCACCCCGTTATTGGTTTACAGCATCGCGGCAGCCGCTTCCGCCACGGCATTTATCCTGTTTTACCGTTTGAGCCTGCCTCCTGCCGAACGGGCACCGGTTCTTCCATCACAAAATCTGGTTTTCGATGGCCTTCGTTATATCTGGCGAAATAAGCTGGTGCTAGGCGCGATCTCGCTCGATCTGTTTGCCGTGCTGCTGGGCGGAGCGGTTGCGCTCTTGCCGGTCTACGCACGTGAAATTCTGAACGCGGGCGCGGTTGGGCTAGGCATACTGCGGAGCGCGCCAGGAGTTGGGGCAGTGATCATGAGCATTGTGGTTGCGCATTGGCCGCTTCGGCGGCGCGCCGGAGCCACAATGCTATGGTGCGTTTTTGCGTTTGGAATCTTCACCGTTTTGTTTGGAACTTCGCGCAACCTGACCTTTTCCGTCCTCTGCTTGCTTTTAGCCGGGGCTGCGGACAGCGTGAGCGTTATTATCCGCCATACGATGGTCCAGCTTTCGACGCCGGATGAGATGCGAGGCCGGGTGAGCGCAGTTAACATGGTTTTCATCAGCACCTCCAATGAGGTCGGCCAATTCGAGTCGGGTCTAACAGCGCAATGGTTTGGAACCGTCCCGGCAGTGGTCTTGGGCGGCTTAGGCACGATAGCCGTCGTTGGCCTCTGGGCTTGGCTGTTTCCCCGATTGAGGCGGCTTGACAGGCTGGTTCCCGAAGAAGTGCCAAAAACCGGAGCGGAGTTGTTGGAAAGTGAGTATGCCAGCGATTGAAAGTGCCCGAGCGCTTCTGAAAAACGCGAAGAACATAGCGGTTTTAACGGGCGCTGGCATCTCGGCAGAAAGCGGTATACCGACGTTCCGAGGAGCATCCGGGCTTTGGAAGCAGTTTCGCCCGGAAGAGCTGGCTACTCCGGAAGCATTTGCGCGCGACCCTCAAACCGTTTGGGAATGGTATCACTGGCGGCGCAAACTGATTGCTGGAGCTAAACCGAATGCGGGTCATCTGGCGTTGGCCCGGCTGGAGCAAGGGATACCGGAATTTACTCTAGTGACGCAGAACGTAGATGGCCTGCATCAGGCAGCAGGCAGCAAGGCAGTTCTCGAACTGCACGGCAGCATTTGGACCGTACGATGCACGCAATGCCCTCACGAGTGGATGGATCGAGGCACGGCAGAGGGTAGGCAGCTCTTATATTGCCGATGCGGAGCCTTGGCGCGTCCGGGGGTGGTCTGGTTTGGAGAGGTCTTACCGCCCGACATTTGGAGAGAGGCGGAAGAAGCAGTTAAGAGTTGTGACCTGCTGCTGGTGATCGGCACATCTGCTGTTGTTTATCCGGCGGCGGGTCTGGTGCCTTTGGCCCGATCATCCGGCGCAAGAGTGATGGAAATTAATATCGAACGGAGCCCGATCGCAAACATTATTGATTTGCAATTGACCGGGCAGGCAGGCCATCTCTTACCGGAGTTGGTCGAGGAATGATCCCTTGCTAATCTTTAGAATGCATGGGGAGGGACGGAGCATTACGGCGCTGGCGCTTTTGCCTTATTCTTTGCCTGATTTTGGCATTAGCTGCCCTCTGCTTGGCAATCGATGTCAATAGCCTTCCGAAGCCGACCGGGTATGTAAGCGATCTCGCTCATGTCCTTAACGGAACTGATAAGGACAAGTTAGAGGCTTTCTGCACGAAGGTCGAGCAACAGCTGGGAGTCCAGTTTGCTCTGGTTACAATCGACACACT
>JAFAZU010000596.1 GCA_019239585.1 Acidobacteriaceae bacterium | reverse complement strand
ACTGCCTGCATCATCCTGACGCTTTACTTCCAGGACCTTTACCAGGATCTGCGCATCACTTCCCGCACCCTTCTGGTTCAGCAAATCTGCCTGGCGGTGGGAAGCGCCCTGTTGTTTATGGCTTTTCTCGGCTACCTACAGCCCGATTTTGTTTTCGGCAGATGGCCGATGGTTCTTGGCAGCGTGTTGGTTGTGCTGATCCTGCCAACTTACCGGGTCTTCTTCTGGCGATACATCATCGGAACCCTACGTTCGGAGCGGGTGCTGATGCTGGGAAACTCCAGTATTCTCGGAGAAGTAATCGAGTGTCTTCAGAACAAGCCTGAGTTTGGCTATTCCATCGTTGGCTACTTGTATGAGGACGAGCCTTGTCAATTTCCTATTCCCTGCCTAGGCCAAATGTCGGATATCCGTGAGGTCTGCGCCAAGTACAAACCCACCCGGATTGTTGTTGGCATGGCCGAACGGCGGAACCGCTTGCCGGTACACGATCTTCTGGAAATCCGCTTTAGCGGCGTCATGATTGAAGATGCTGCCGACACCTATGAGATGGCTATGCGGCGCGTTTGCAGCCGCAAGATTCAGCCCTCGCAACTGATTTTCTCCGCTCTGCTGGGGCCCCGTCCACAGGCACTTGCGATTCAGGGCGCATATTCCTTTCTGATTGGAATTTTCGGACTGATTCTTTTCTCGCCTTTGATGTTGATAACGGCTTTATCCGTCAAGCTCTCCTCCAAAGGACCGATCTTTTACCGGCAGCGCCGCGTGGGCATCAATGGACGCGTGTTTACGGTCTACAAATTCCGTTCTATGTACGCGGACGCCGAAGCGCGAACCGGCGCGGTCTGGGCCTCCAAGGATGATCCGCGCATTACACCCATCGGAAAATGGCTGCGCAAGCTCCGGTTGGATGAGCTGCCGCAATTCTGGAACGTCGTGAGAGGCGATATGGTGATTGTCGGTCCGCGCCCCGAACGTCCGGAATTTGTCGACGTGCTGGCCCAGCAGATTCCCTACTACCGGCAGCGCCTGGCCGTGAAACCTGGTATTACGGGATGGGCGCAGATTAATCATAAATATGGCGACACCGAACTAGACGCCATGATTAAACTGGAATACGATTTGTATTACATCAAGCACGTTGCGCCTGCTTTAGACTTCTACATCATTTTTCATACGGTAAAAGTCATGCTGCTGAGCCGCGGCGCTCAGTAATTAATGCGCTCCGTGGCGAAACGCCAGCACCGCTTTTTCATGCTCAAGAAGCGTAGCGGAGAAGTGATGCCCCCCGGAACCGTCCGGCTTGGCCACGAAATATAAATAATCCGTTTGTGCAGGATTCAGACTTGCCTGTAACGAAGTTAACCCCGGATTCGCAATCGGACCGGGCGGCAGTCCGGAATGCTTGTAAGTGTTGTAAGCATTGGTGCTTGCGAGATCAGACCGGCGGATCACGCCACGGAAACGATTTTCGAGCAAGGCAGCGTAGATCGTAGTTGGATCGCATTGCAAGGGAATGCCGCGCTCCATACGATTGATAAACACCGCCGCAACCAGCGGACGCTCGCTCGGAATCGCTGTTTCTTTTTCCACGAGCGAGGCCAGTGTGACAATTCGATGTACGTCGGCTTTATGCGCCGCTCCGCCGATGGCGGCCCACTGCTTGCGGAACTCCGCCGTCATCATCTGACAAAGCTGCCGGGCCGTGGTTTTATAGGTCACGCGGTAGGTTGATGGAAACAGATAACCTTCCAGGTTCGGAGCTAGCGGGTCGAGGTCTTGAATGAGACGAGGGTCTGCCGCCGCCTTTAAAAACGCGTCAGGCCGAACGGTGTCAGACCCCTGAAGCAACGCAGCGATGTCGAACAGGTTACTACCCTCCGGCACCGTGAATTGCTCATAGAAGATGTCGCCACGGCGGATTTTCTCAAACACCTGCCAGGGCGTTTGCGCCGCATCAAATCGATATTCGCCGGCCTGCAGCGTAGCGCGAGGATGAACAGCCCGCACGGCCAAAAATGCCCAGGGAGACCGCACAATTCCCTGTTTAGAGAGCAGGCGGGCAATGTCGTGCGAAGACATGCCGTGCTGGACCTCCACAAACTTTTCTCCCTGATGGTCGCTGTACGGGCCGAGATATTGATAAGCGCCGAAGGCAATCGCTGCGGCGGCAAGCAGAACAACAAGGAATAATGTAAAGACTAGTCGCCAAAACCATCCGTGTTTAGCCAAGGGGACCGCCTTCTCCAGGTGAATTTGCTATTTGTTGAAAGCCGAGATAACTTTGGAGCAGCAGCACAGCCGCCAGCCGATCCACTGCGCCCTTCTTTGGGTCCAATGTCGCGCCGCTATCTCGTATCATGCGCTCCGCTTCAGCGGAAGTGAGCCGCTCATCCCAGAAAACGAGAGGAAGTTGAAGATGCCGCCCCAAACGCTGGGCAAACTCCTCCGTGTAATTGCTTTGCTGGCTTTCCGCACCGCTCATGTGCAGCGGCCTGCCAATCAGTAGGGTTTGCACATTCCAGCGAGAGGAAATCTCCCGCAGTTGTTCGAGATCTTCCCGAATCCGGGTCCGCTGCAGCGTCTCAAGACCCTGCGCCGTAATGCCGAGCTCATCGCTGACGGCAAGGCCAATCCTCTTCTTGCCCACATCCAAC
>JAFAZU010000483.1 GCA_019239585.1 Acidobacteriaceae bacterium | reverse complement strand
GGCGACGATGGCGGTCTTTACTTCTACGTCAACCAGCGCCGCAACTATGCCCGGAACACTTTTGATCGTAAGCACACCTTTGTGCAGAGCTATGTCTATGACCTGCCCTTTGGTCCCGGCAAGCGGTTCTTAACCTCGGGTCTGATGGGTAACATCTTCGGGGGATGGCGCGCAACTGGGATTTTAACTTTGATGAGCGGTTCGCCATTTACAGTTACTGCCAGTGGCACGGCGCTCAATATGCCCGGCAACACTCAAACGGCTAACCAGATTGCTCCAGTGCAAATACTCGGCGGAATTGGGCCGAATAGCCCTTGGTTTAGTCCGTCCAGTTTCGCACCGCCAACAGCGGCCGGCGTCTACGGCAACACCGGCCGTAACATTTTCGATGGACCGGGCCTTTTCAATCTGGATGCTTCTCTTGCAAAAGTTATCCGCTACAAGGAACGTTACAGTCTGGAAGTTCGTGGCGAGGCATTCAGCCTTACAAACACGCCGCAATTCAGCAATCCCAACAGCAGCGTGAGCAATACTAGCAATTTTGGCTATGTCACCGGCACGAGCGGCGGCAATCGGACGCTTCAATTGGGCGCTAAGTTTAACTTCTAGCAACCTCCCAGGGCCGGATTTCATCTCAAGTTTTTGGGCGCTGCGCCGCTGTTTTGAGAGACTTGACAGCATTGTTAGACTGTTCATTTAGGGAGCTTTGTTGATTCGTCCACTTTGGTGTACGATACGGATTTAAGTTTGTCGTATGATGATCGGCCACGAAGATCTTGACCCGCTGGCCCCCCAACGCGAGGCAGCAATCTTTTACGGGCTTTTTTTGCGTGGTCACTCGGCAGATGACCTGCGGCGCGATATCGACGTGCCTCGCCCTCTGCTGGACAAATGGCTGCAGCCGCAGCGGTATGAAGGAAACTTCCGCGATTCCCTGCGCCGGATGTATAGCTATCGCAAAAAGGTACTGGCTATTTTTGATGAACTTGTGCTGAAAGAAAAGCATCGTGTTCGCGTCCACTAGCACCCGCTAGGCTCACCAATATGGAACTTTCGATCTTTCAGGTCGACGCTTTTTCAGGACGCGTGTTTTCCGGCAATCCTGCGGCGGTGTGTCCGCTCGACGATTGGCTGCCGGATGACACGCTGCAAGCGATTGCCGCCGAAAACAACCTTGCCGAAACGGCGTTTTTTGTGCGCAATAACGGACGCTTTCAGCTTCGCTGGTTTACTCCCGCCTGTGAAGTCGATCTTTGCGGACACGCTACCCTTGCGACGGCTTACGTACTGCTTCATGAGTTAGGGGAACAGTCCGACCGCCTCCGTTTTGAAACGAAATCGGGCGAGTTGGCTGTGTACCGGTCCGGGGATAAATTGGCTTTAAATTTTCCGTCACGGCCTCCTCAGCCGGTTGATGCCGATGAGGATCTTGTCCCAGCTCTCGGAGGGCCGAAGCCGCTTGAAATTCTAGCGGCGCGTGATTACCTGATCCGCTACGAAACCGCCGATCAGGTGAAGGCATTGCAGCCCAATATGGAAGCGTTGAAGCGAATTGACCGTTTTGCTTTTATTGCCACCGCGCCGGGAACCGGCTGCGATTTCATTTCACGCTTCTTTGCTCCCGCGAAGGGCATTCCGGAAGATCCGGTCACAGGTTCCGCACACTGCACTCTGATCCCGTATTGGGCGCAACAGTTGAACAAGACGGAGTTTCATGCGCGGCAGATTTCCCCTCGCGGAGGCGACCTGTATTGCAAGCTCTTCGGCGATCGGGTGGAAATTGCCGGATATGGGGCGTTGTTTCTAAAAGGCACCATCCGGTTCTGATCCCGCTGGCCTGCGCTTTGCGCGACAATAAGTGATCGTGCCTGAAATCCGCAAAAGCGTCTGCGCTCTCGACTGCCCTGACACTTGTTCCCTGCTCGTCGAGATTGACGGGAATGGCCGGGGGACAAAGCTGCGAGGAAATCCCGAGCATCCCATTACGCGCGGCTTTCTGTGCGGTAAAGTGGCGCGCTATCTCGAACGCCAGTACCACCCGAATCGCCTGCTATACCCGCAGCGCCGAACCGGAGCGAAAGGCGAGGGCCGTTTCGAGCGAATTTCCTGGGACGAAGCTCTCGACGAAATCGCCGGACGCCTCCAAAATATTTCGACACAGGACGGACCGGAAGCCATTTTGCCGTACAGTTACGCCGGGACAATGGGTTTGCTGAATGGAGCGGGTATGGACCGCCGCTTTTTTCACCGGCTCGGCGCATCGCGCCTGGATCGCACGATCTGTTCAGCGGCTGGCGGGGAAGCGCTTCTTCGCTCGCAGGGGATCAAGATGGGCACGGAGCCGGAGCAGTTCGCGCATTCGAAGCTCATCATTGCTTGGGGCGCGAATATTCTGGGGACCAACGTCCACCTTTGGCCTTTTATTGTCGAAGCTCGCCGGAAGGGAGCAAAGTTTTACGTCATCGATCCGGTACGGACGCGCACGGGCAAAGCGGCGGACCGCCATTTCGCCATTCATCCAGGTTCGGATCTGGCTCTGGCGCTTGGCCTGATTCACGTGATTTTACGAGAAGGTCTGCAAGATTGCGAGTATCTTGCCCGGCACGCGAACGGAGCTGAGGCGTTAACGGAACTGGCGCGTGAATATCCGCCGGAAAACGTGGCGGCGCTTACGGGTATGGCAAGCGAGGACATCGAAATGTTAGCTCGCGAATACGCGACCACCCGGCCTGCAGCGATCCGACTCAACTATGGAGTACAGCGCAGTGAACGAGGCGGTGCGGCCGTGCGCGCGATTGCGGCTCTTCCGGTGATTACCGGTTCCTGGCGCGAGGTCGGCGGCGGTTTGCAACTGACAACGTCCGGTGCTTTTGAGTTTAATCGTGCGGCATTGGAGCGTCCCGACCTGCAATGGTCCGGTCCGCTCGGGCGGCAGGCGCGTCTCGTCAACATGGCCGAACTTGGTTCGGCGCTTAACGAGTTGGATAATCCGCCCGTTAAAGCGTTAATTGTCTATAATTCGAATCCTGCGGCAATTGCTCCGCATCAAAGCAAAGTACTTGCCGGGCTGCGGCGTTCTGATCTTTTTACGGTGGTTTTGGAGCACTTCAGAACCGATACGGCGGATTATGCCGATATTCTGTTGCCTGCTACTACCTTTTTGGAACATACAGATCTTTACCTGGCGTACGGACATTATTACCTTCAATTGGCGCGCCCTGCGTTAAAAGCAGCCGGTGAAGCCCGGTCCAACGTAGAGGTTTTCCGTGCGCTGGCACAGCGGATGCATTTTGAGGACGAATGTTTTAACGAAACTGAAGATGATATGATGCGCTGCCTTCTCGACAGCTCTTCACTGTACTTAAGCGGTATTACATTGGAACAGCTCCATCGCGAAGGTTCTGTACGGTTGAATACTGGGGCAGAACCGTTTCTGCCGTTCGCGGCGGGCGATTTTCGAACAAAGTCCGGCCAGTTTGAAATCGACGCTCCTTCGCTTCGGTATGTGCCTCCAATGGAGTCCCGATTCGGAAATAGCGGAATTGGTCGACAGTTTCCTTTAGAGCTCATTTCTAACAAGAACGACGACAGCATGAACTCGACTTTTGGGCACAGGGAGGATATCGACAGGCAAGCGGCAAAGCTGGCAATCCACCCTCAAGATGCGGCCGTGCGCGGCATTATCGACGATATGCCGGTTCGGGCCTTCAACAATCGAGGCTCGTGTTTGTTTGTGGCAAAGCTTTCCTATGATGTGCAGCCCGGCGTTCTCCAAGTGCGCACGATGCGCTGGACTAAATCGAGCGCAGGGCAAAGAGGCGTGAATCAACTTACGTCCGAGCGTTTGACAGACATCGGCGGTGGACCAACGTTCTACAGTTGTCTGGTACAGGTGACACCTGAGTAGTTCTATTACGCTGTTGCAGGTACTGTGGGCGAAGAGCCCTGGCTAGTAAAGAAGCGAGAATCTAGACTTTACACACGCCTTTACTTTCTTTCCACCTTACCTGAGAGAAACTTCCGGTTGCGCGAACCTAAAACTCATTGGAACGCGGTAAGCATCGTACGAAGCAGCGAGGGAGAGCTAGGAAATACACGGGAGCGAGAGATCGCCTTTCGAACTGTTTTTTGTATCGGTCGCGACTGACCGGAAAAGGCGAGGAGGAAATTCTCAAAAAAGCGCCTAAATTGTAAGGTTTTGAAGGGGAACCGCCGTACGAGTTCAGCGGAAGGCAGTGGGCGGGAGCGGGAGTTCCGGCACAGGGAAAAGGTTTAAAAAATTTATCGAAAGAAATGGTTGCCTAATTGCTTATGGGCTGTGGTATGATTCGGAGATCCGAAAAGTGTCGACTTGTCGGAGCAGAAGCGCCGGTTCACCGGGCAGCAACTCTCAAACGCAGCAGTGACCTGAGTTGCCCATCTGTCTTTTCCGCTGATCAGAGTTTTCGCTTACGCCCAAAACATTTAGTACTTTTTTTGTGCGGGTGTTTGTGATAGGGTTAATGCACCTTTTTCGATAATGCCGACGTCTAAACGGAAGACTTGGCGGCTTCGA
>JAFAZU010000425.1 GCA_019239585.1 Acidobacteriaceae bacterium | reverse complement strand
CCAAGGCCGACGCAGAGCGTTTCAGTTCTTCCTCGCCGTCGTACCGGACCGTTTCATGCACGACCACAGCGCTAACTGAGGTGCGTTCTTCGGCCTCCTGCCGCTGCTGTTCCGTTAATTCTGGAGCAGCTATGGCTGTTTCTTCCTCATTGCTGGTAGGCATGCCTCCACGGTAGCAGTGGAAGGAGTACACTTTCGACCGGTAATTTATCTATAGTGGTTTGCGTTCTAGAACCGCTTATGACGTACTGGGAATTGTTTAATGGTTCGCTCCGCTCTACACTGAATCAACACTCAGCATTTGGCAAGTAGCTGAGCGTTCCATTGCTCCTTGTTTATCCTTACGGCTGCGTTTATTGAGGACGCAGCCGTTTTTTATTCATAGCGCAAGGCCCGCATCGGATCAACTCGCGTCGCCCGTAGGGCGGGCACATATCCTGCCAGGGTCGCTACTGCCGTAATCACAAGCACAGCCATTCCAATCGACACCGGATCGGTTGGTTGGATCCCATAAAGCTGCGAACGCACAAATTGCGTCAAAGCCCACGCCGCCGGAAGCGCCACGGCAATGCCGATCCCTAACAGCGCTACTACTTCCCGCATGACTAGCCAGAGCACGTCCGCCTTGGCCGCTCCAATCGCCATGCGAATGCCGATTTCACGAGTACGCCGCGCCACCATGTAAGCCATAACCCCATATAGGCCGATAGAGGCCAGCAGAGTCGCTACCAGACCAAACCCGCTGGAAAGAAACCCGACCAGACGCTCGGTCACAAGCGAGTCTTCGATCTGCTGTTCCAGCGTAATCATTTCGAAAACCGGCAGGTTCGCATCTAGGTCGTGGACCCGCTTCCTAATATTTGAAAACATCTGTTCAGGATTCCGCCCTGTGCGTACATACGCGACAATACCCACCGCAAACTCAAGCTGCTGATAAGGACGGTACACCTCGACCGGTATCTCTTCCCGCATGTTTTCATACTTTGTGTCCCGGGCCACCCCGACAATTGTGATATCCGTTTTTGTGCCCGGATCGATTCCCATCCCGATCTTATGCCCGACCGCATTGACCGTCTTAAAATACTTTTTGGCAAATGCCTCATTGATGATGCAGACTTTCGGAGCACCTAGCACATCCGTCCGCCGGAAATCCCGACCTGCCAGTAAAGGAATTCCCATGGTTCTGAAGTAATCCGGAGAAAGGAAATTCATGTGCGGATCGGGCAGTTCGCCCGTTTTCGGCGCATACGAGTCAATGGTTACCCACTGGTCCCACTCATCTCCCTCCATCACGGGCATGACCGCCAAACCCACTGTGTCCGCGCCGGGCAGGGTTTCTAAGTTTTCCTTCAAGCGCACGTAAAAGGCTTTGGTCTTCTCCGGTCCATATCCGTTCAAAGGCGGGTTCACCTTGAACGCCAGAAGATTCGTCGTGCGAAATCCGGGATCCAAGTCTTTCAGCTTTTGCAGGCTGCGAATGAACAAACTAGCGCCGATCAGCAGCAAAAGTGAAAGCGCAATTTGCGCTACCACCAGCAGTTTCCGAAGACCCGTAGACGTTCCGCCCGCCACCGCCCCGGCTTGGTCCTTGAGCGTGTCTGCCATATTCGGGCGAGTCGATTGCAGCGCCGGCATCAGCCCGAAAGCAATCCCCGTTACCACGGAAACTACCATGTTGAAGCTGAGAACCCGCCAATCCGGCGTAGGGGACAAAGCCATTGGCACCGAGCTCTGCGGCAGAAAATCAACTAATACCTTGTCCGTCCAAACTGCCAAGAGTAAGCCGGTCGCGCCCCCTGCCGTCGACAATAACAGGCTTTCTACTAGCAACTGCCGGACGATGCGCCGCCTTCCCGAACCAAGCGCCAGTCGGACAGCAATCTCCTTCTGCCGTGAAGCCGCGCGCGCAATCAGCAGATTCGCGACGTTTGCGCAAGCAATCAGGAGCACCAGCCCTACCGTGACCATCAACACGACCAGCGGCTTAGAAAATTCGCGGCGCAGGCGAGAACGGCCCTTCGAAGCCGGAAGCACGTCCATCGACATCTTAAGGAACTGTTGCTTCATGTACGGAGAAGCCTTGGCGAACTCTTTTTCCTGCACTTCCCTTTGTAGAATCTGGTGAAAGAGCGGCTGAATACTCGCCTTGGCCTGCTGAATGCTTAC
>JAFAZU010000266.1 GCA_019239585.1 Acidobacteriaceae bacterium | reverse complement strand
GGAATGGAAAGCCGAGCTAAGGTTACGCTAGTTGTGCAGGTTTCCGCGAAAGGACAATAGTATGCGTCTCCGGTCTGTGATTACCGCCGTTCTGACCCTTGCGAGCATCATCAACGCGCAGACTCCCGCCGCTCGCGACCTCGGTCTAATAGGCGGGCGATTCAAGCCGCTAACCTACGACGAATTGACTCCCGAGCAAAAGAAGATGGTCGGCGATTTGATGCCGGGACAACGCGGCGGGTTGGCCGGCCCATTCAACGTCCTGCTGCGGAGCCCTGAAATGGGCGACCTCGCGCAGAAACTCGGCGCACAGTTGCGCCTTCACTCAACTCTGCCAGGCGATTTGAGAGAATTAGCCATAATTATCACTGCCCGCTACTGGAACCAGCAACACGTATGGTACAACCACCGTCGATACGCGATCGAAGAAGAGGGCGTCAGCGAGCGGACCGTGAACGCGATTGCTTCGGGCAAGCGCCCGCGGTCACTTCGCCCCGACCAAGAAATCGTGTACAAGTTTTGTACTGAGATGCTGGGTGCAAAGCAGGTAAGCGATGCGACCTTCCGCGCGGCGATTGACAGGTTCGGCGAGCGCACGGTGGTCGAATTAACAGCCCTTGTTGGCTTCTATAATCTGGTCTCCCTGATTCTCAACCTCGACCAGTACCCGCTGCCAGACGGCATAAAGCCCGAACTCCAACCGCTCCATGGACACTAAAGGAGCAGGGATCTGACCTGCCCTGCTTTCGCCATGGCCGCGCTCTTTGCGTTAGTGGCCGAAATCGCGGTTACCGGAAACTTTCGTTTTGCAGAACTCCTAAGTTTTGCACGTAAAGACGACTACAACACTTTCAAGCGGTTCTGAGTCGCAGAAGTTGTTTTCAGAACGCGTCCCTTTTGCGAGGGGTTTGCACGGTTGTTCTGCCGTTCCATTGATCCCCAACACCCTCGTATCAACGAGGTGCAGGATCTCCAGCCTTCCGCGTCCAGACTCTTCTGGACATGCTTCAGGCGCGTGAGAAGCACATCGGCAAGCCGGAGTTCTACTTCGGATCCGGTACCACGGGCGTTTGGTATGCTTTCTTCAGGGCGCTCTGATACTCGCCGAAGAGCGACTTAACACCATCGAATTCCTTCTTGACCGCGCCACGGTAGTCAGCGTGCGTCGCGAAATCGAACAGGATCGCAGCCATGGTCTCCGCATCGATGGTGAAGCCCCTGTGGCCGACGTTGGTGAGATTGTCCGCGTCCATTTCGTAGGTATGGTGGGGCGCGGTTGACGACTGCGCGGCAATGCTCGCGCCGGGGATGTCTCTGGAGACGCTGCCGGTTTCCTCGAAACCCTCGGGGTGGCCCGGTGCAGGCAGGACGTTGGTCGCGCCGAACTTCTTCAAGTAGGCGAACGCTAGCTCGTTGAGTGTCGCGACGCTGACGCCATCGAGTTCCTTACCGTCGTGGTCGATCTTCACCTTCGTTCCTGTCGACAATGCCGCGGCTTTCGCGGCGTTGTCGACAAATTCGACCACCTGCTGCAAGTACACCTCGTCCGGGTAGCGGATGGAGAAGTCCGCCACGGTCCGATCCGGCACCACGCCGGGCGTCGTTCCCCCCTCCACGATGACTCCCTGAATCAGCGCCTCAGGGCGGATGCTGGATCGCACGCTGTCAACGTTCTCGAAGAAGTGAATAACGGCTTCAAGCGCGTTGCGCCCGTTCCACCCGGCACTTAATATCGCCGGGGCGCCGGCGAAGGTGTATCTCGCACCGACGGTGTTGCGGCAGCAGGAGCCAAACCCGGCACGTGGGCGCGAGGTCGTACTCATTGAGTGGCTCCGGACAATGATGTCGGCGCCGTCAAAGACGTGGGCCTGGTGCATGACCGTCTTCGCATTGGGCGGCATTATCTCCTCGCCTGGCGTTCCGTAGACAACGACGCTGCCCGGCGTCTGTGTCTGCGAGAGTCCTTCGGCCACAGCGATAGCGGCCGCCATGCCAACCGGCCCCTGGGCGCTGTGCTGGTCGCCGTGAAACGGACCCCGAGTGCCCCGCAGCGCGTCGTACTCAAGAATCACGCCGAGCGTAGGCGCGCCGCTGCTGCGCTTGTATTTTGCGACGAAAGCGGTCGGCAGCCCCGCCACACCGATCTGCACGTCGAAATCGTGCTGCTTCAGGTAATCGGTCAGCTTCTGGACCGTTCGCTTCTCCTCGAACCCAATCTCAGGATGCGTCGCGATGTCGTCGGCCATGGTGAGGAGTTCCTTGTCCATCAACTCCTTCGCGCGAGCGACGACCCGATCTCGTGAGTCGTTCGGTCCCGTCAGTCGCGAGACGATGTTCGGAACGTCGAGCGACCGCTCAAGCACGTCTATCTTCTCTAACACGCCTCGCCCGGCGTCTCGTTCCGTCGCCGTCTCTTGGGCAAGCACCGCAGCAGACAGCGACACCAGCGCCACGGCCAGTGCCAGTGCGACCCGACGTCTAACCATGGACCGGATTATCGCACAGAGCTACCAGCTCGCAGTTACCACGAATTCGGGCCGTCGCCTCGGGTGCTGGCCGCTGGCCTCGCGAGACGCCGCAGTGTCTATTAGTCCGGTTCGCGTGCCGGTCGATAGCCCTCCGGGCCTGAAATCAGCGAGGGAGCGCCGCTGACGTTTTGATACAGGCCCTTAAGGGTCGCGAGGGTCAATCCACGAATCGTGGGTTGGATAACGCGCCATCTTGGTAGTTGAACCGGCACGGGCCCGCGTGCCACACCCTCCCGCAGGCATCTGAACCGCTTCGAGTCCCGGCGCGTCATCCCATCGAAATGCAGCGCACCCTGGGTGCAAGATTCTTCTTTTCCTAGCCAGTTGGCCTTTCGCTTCGAGCATGTGAGCCGCGCAACGATTTCTGTGTCCGGTGCGGAAGGTGCAAACTCTTGTGGCCCACCCTGATCTCCCTTTGAAACCAGTTGCAGTTTCCATCTGTTGTTTCACCGTTCCAGTCCCCGCTGCGTTCCGGCGCCGAACTCAGGCCGCCGAGGCTCGAGCTATACTCGCTAACGGAGAGCGCCTGCTCTCCATTTCACGCTGAACCAACACAGAATTGGTTTGAGGGCGTGCAATTGCTTGCCGTTTATCTGATATTGGCAGTAATGTTCTACTACCTTCCTAGGCATGAGCAGATTGCAAGTTAGCCTACACTAAATTAGGGATTGTGCATGCCAATTTCTTATCCAATTTGCTTATTCGTTTACATTTTGGTTCTTGTATTTGCTCTCATTGTGTAGCATATAGCCGAAAATTGCTCCACTAAGCGTGGCGAGTAACTTGCACATGCCGCAGTAAGGAGGAACGTTATGAACCGATTAGGATCGTTCGCTGTTCAAATTGCTGCGCTCGCCACTATGTGGACATTACCCGCTTTGGGCCAGGAAAGTTTCCGCATGATTTGCCGGGGAAGTAGCCAAGGCATAGTGGTGAAGATTCATGCGGGCGATGCTAGTAACAGTTATCAGAAACTCGGATTATTCTTTCAAAAAGCTCCGCGAGCGGCAGGACAAAATGGTAGAACTCTTCTGCCGGGAACTTGCGCATGGGTTGATCGACCTATCAACGCTGCCGAGCCTGACATTATTGCCCATAATATTCCGCCCGGATTGCATTATCAGGTCGATTTTGATCGTCCGGGCGGAAATGTGATCCATTTCCGTCCTCATAATGGCGCATACGGCTGGGTTGACGATCTGCATAATCCTAATAAGCTTTGGACGTTTTACGTCTACAACACCCGTCAGGGCGAGTTGAGGGTAACTCAATCTATTGCGGGTACTGGCGTGCTGATTGACTAGCGCGACGACAACGTGTACTGAACGAGCACCCCATTCACGAAATCACCCTGAACGGTCACATCTTTATTCTGAAAAGTGCAGGTCGTTACTTTTAGACCGCCCTGTAACCGGTCGTGCGTATCGGTAGGCTGGCCGAACAAAGCCTTTACTTGCTCCAGCGTCAATCCCTTTTTCAGACCTTTTACTGGGTCAGCAGCATTCGGTTGGGATGTCGATGGTTCAGGCGTTGAGTTTGCCCCAGCTTCAGTAGGCCGACTGCTGTCGGAAGAGCCGAACGTATCAGGCGGAAACGTCACATATGCTGTAAGCGCCGACATAATCGTTTGCGGGGTCATCTCAGTGACAGGTCTACGCGGTTCAAAGCGTATGTTGAAGCGTGATCCGCCCTGCTGTCGGTTTGTCCCAATCCTTTGTTTCTTAGACTCCGCCGCATCCTCCGCCGCCATGCGATCGCGCTGGTCCCGCCGCTCTCGTGCGGCCCTCGCATCATCGAGTTGCCGTTGTAGGGAGCGCCGTTTAGCTTGGTCCGTTTCCGATTTCAACTGGTCTTCTAAATCTTTCTCCCGGCCGCTTTTGTCTGAAGGCGTAAATTGAACGGACGTATCCGTGTCATCGGACATTGTTCCGTAGCCGCCTCCGGCCAGTTGGAATTCGATGTTGTTATCTTTCACCTTGATCTTGGTGACCATCACGGAGTCGCCATTCCGCAAAGCTGTTCCGAACTTCTTCATGCGATTGGAATAACTTTTCAGGTCAAGTGCCTGTGTCCGTTGCGGGTAAATATCCACGCCTTGCTGCGTGCCCGGCATATCCAATTTCACAATGACCTGCTTGCCTTCAAAGAACCCGCTTAATGCTTCCGGACTTTGCCCGACTAGCTGGCAAACCGCGCCTAGCACCAAAACAGAACACCTCCACCAACCGCGCCAGCAACTTGGAACGGTTATGTGTCTGAAAAGTATGCGTCCGCTCATAAGTTAAAGGATATGCATAAAACTGACTGCCCTGCACAGGCTCGCTATTGCTTGGTTTCGAGCGGTTGTTTTGATCTGCCGAAGAACTCCTCCTGCAGTCGGGGACTGACCTGATCTGCCTTCACAGCTCGGATGGCATTTGCGATGTTCGCGGCTGCAGCTTTCATGTCGAACTCGCCTAATTCTTTAGTAGCCGCCGCGCCTTCTCCTGCGTAGTGGTCCGGAAACTTCGCATACCACCAAATGCCGGTGTATAGCCCATTCGGTAAATCCAGACGATTCCGGTCTGCTCCTGACTCGCTGTTTGCACGGTCCAAGTGGACCAGATCCGGGCGCGAGACCATGGTGTGCGCGGTTTCCGATTCGCCCGCATGGGCATCCACCTTGCTTTTCAGGGCAGGTCGCCCAGGCGGGTATTCTCCCCGAAGGTAAATGTAGACGACATAATCATGCGGAGAGGCCAGTTGCGACTGCGCGAAATAGGGCAGCAAATTATTATTGCCGCCATGACCATTCGCAATGATGATTTTCTTGCATCCATTGCGGGCCATCTCATCCGTAGTCTCCTGCAGGAGTTCTAGTTGCAGTCGTGGACTATAAGCGACCGTTCCCGGTTCGTGTTTGGCTTCAAAGATCTGTCCGAAATAGTATTCCGGAAAAACAATCGCATACTCCTGCTCGGCCCCGTTCAACGCCGAATACCGGATATTGAGAAGGTCCGTTCCCAGCGGCAGATGTGGTCCATGTTTTTCAATAATTCCAAACGGCAGAACACAAACGCCCTTGGCCTGCTCGACTGCTTTCACGAAATCACCCGCCGTCAACTCCTCCCATTTCACCGGCAGTCTTTGCGCTTGTAACAAGCTGGCACCCAAGAAAAGCCCCGATGCCATGGCAATCCAGATAAGCTTTGACATGGCCTGCATTGTACATCTTCCGAGCTAGTCAGCGATTCTGGTGTAAACTGTTATTCCGGTAGGCGGGTCTTGCCGCATGCATGTCGTGGCTGAAATCTTATGCAGGTAGAACCAAAGCGCCGATTAAGCGTGACGGGCGCAGCCTCTCCATCCGAGTTCACAGAGATCTTGTTACGGGTGAGCCAGGGCGACAACCGCGCATTGGATCGTCTATTTACTCTGGTCTACAACGATCTCCGGGACCTCGCGAAGAGTTATCTTGCGCGTGAGGCGCGTTCTCATACCTTGCAACCCACTGCTCTGGTCAACGAGGCCTATCTGAAACTCGTCGACCAAAGGCAAGTTGATTGGAAAAACCGCAGCCACTTATTTGCTGTCGGCGCGATGGCGATGCGGCGCATTCTTGTGAATCATGCAGTTGCAGCTAAACGTCAGAAGCGCGGAGGCGCGGCGGCAATGATTACTCTTCACGAAGACCTCATCGGTACTGGGCGGGATGTAGACGTACTTGCCATTGATGAAGCCCTTCACGACCTGGCGAAGCTGAACGCGCGTCACGCAAAGCTTGTGGAATTGCGTTTCTTCGGCGGACTGAGCGTGCCGGAAGTTGCAGGAGTTCTCGGCGTAAGCGTCAGTACAGTCGAGAAGGACTGGAGGTTCTGTAGTGCGTGGCTCAAGAGCGCGCTCCGGCCTTAAGGCAATTACTGATCCGGCCCTGTACAAGCGGGCAGAGGAACTGTTCTCCCAGGCAGTTGAGTTAACTTCCGAAGAGCAACTGCCATTTCTTCAGGAACAGTGCGGGAGTAACACGGATCTACTCCGCCTGGTCCAGGATCTCCTGCGTGAAGATCGAAGCGGCTCCATTCTGCGTGAGATGGACGCGGGAGCCGTTGCAGCAATTCCGGCGAATCAGGATGACCTGAGCGGGCGGACATTGTCGCATTATCACATTATTGGGCCGATGGCGACAGGGGGAATGGGAATCCTTTATCGCGCAACGGAGACCCGGCTCCAAAGAACAGTCGCGCTTAAATTCCTCCCTCCCCTCCTAACGAACAATGTGACAAGCCGCGAACGCTTTGTGCGGGAAGCCCGGGCTATCGCTTCGATTGATCACCAAAATGTGTGCCCGGTGTATGAAATCGATGAGGCGGATGGACACATCTTTATCGCGATGGCCTGCTTGGAGGGCGTGACACTTGACGAGAAGATGGAAAAGGGGCCTCTGCCTGCGGAATACGCAGTTGATATTGCTCTCCAGACCGCGCGAGGTCTGCAAGCGGCGCACGCCAAGGGCATCGTGCATCGTGACATCAAGCCTGCGAATTTGATGCTGATCGACACTGAACCTTCGGAGGCTCTGGTACGCATTCTCGATTTCGGTATTGCGCAATGGACCGGAAAAACTGTTCTGACAGAAGAGGGTTTGACGATCGGCACAGTGTCGTACATGGCCCCGGAACAGATTGCCGGATCACATGTGGACAGGCGTGCCGATATCTGGTCGTTGGGCGTCGTTTTCTATCAGATGTTGTCGGGACGTTTGCCCTTCGACGGACAATCGGTCCGAGAGATCCTGGCTGCGATAGCGGGCCCCAAGCCGGTGAACCTGGCTCCCCTTCGCAAGGTCGTTGCCCCTGAACTCATCTCGGTTCTCCAAAAAGCGCTTGAGAAAGATCCGGCCAGACGCTATGGAACCGCAAGCGCGTTGGTCTCGGATTTGGAGGCTCTAAGCGGCGGCGGGGTTCCGCTGGCGAGACGAACGCATAGATGGCTTTGGGCTGCGGGCATCCTGGCTTTGGCGGGAGCGGTCGGCGTTGCGGTATTCACCGTTGCCAGAAGGGAGGTTTCATCCGAAACGGATATTTCAAGAATTGTGCCGTTCACGTTCTATCCCGGTTATCAGCAACATCCCGCAATCTCGCCCGATGGCAGGGAGATCGCATTCGTGGGACAAGGCAAGGATGGGACGGACCCGCTGGAGGTTTACGTACAGTTGATCGGTTCGACCGACCCATTGCGGCTGACGAAAGTTTCAGCCGGTTCGGAAGACCGTTCTCCGGCTTGGGACCCAAATGCGACCAGGATTGCGTTTCTACGAACCCGAGATAGCGAACGCTTCGCGCGAATTCTGACGGTTCCTGCCCTCGGCGGCAGCGAAACAGATTTAGGCGTAGAAGGAGTTCTCGGCACCGGACGGATAGCATGGAGTCCGAACGGCAACACCCTGGCTTTCACCGGTTCGCAACATTCGGAACAGGGCGCGATCTTTGAGTTGTCTCTGTCAGACCGCACTATTCGCCAAAGGTCGTTTCCTGCTGATGGCCAAAGCGATTGCTGCCCGCAGTACGATTCGAGCGGTAAGCGTTTGGCGTTTAAGCGAAACGAAGTCGAAATCGTCGTAACCGGCGCGGACCACGAACCAATGCGCGCCCTTCCAGCGCGGGCATCTTGGCCGGGTCTGACCTGGACAGCGGACGGCCGCTCGCTGGTTTACTCCTGGTTCGGCAAGCTAGCGAAGGTAGATATTGCCAACGGCGCGACGACATGGCCCGCCGCCGCTCTGGGATCTGACATCTGCGACATCAGTATTCGCGGAAAGCGCATGACTTACGTGCGTTGGAGCTTTGAGCACAGTATCTGGGAGCTCAAGATGCGCCGCCCTGAGAGAGGCCTCAAGCCGAAAATCGCCGCCGTCGCGAATGACCATTTGATTGCTTCCACGATGCGCGAAGACACGCCTCAATTTTCGCCAGATGGAGAATGGATCGCATTTGCTTCGGAGCGGCTGGGCTCAGCTAACATATGGGTCGGCAAACACGACGGCTCCGGTCTCAGGCGATTGACGTTTCTCGACGGACAAAGCGCCGGTACACCGCGTTGGTCTCCTGACGGGAAATGGATCACTTTTGATTTGCGCCCACCCTCATCGAAGCCGGATGTGTGGTTCATCAGTGTGGCAGGCGGCGATCCTCGCCGGCTTGCCAACGTCCCGGGAGGCGCTGATGTGCCGAGCTGGTCGCAAGACGGGCGGTGGATCTATTACCACTCGCGGTCTGACGACCAGATCTGGAAGCGACCGTGGGAAGGTGGACCACCCATTCAGGTCACGCGGGGAGGTGGATTCGAAGCCTTTGAATCGGTAAATGGCAAGTATCTGTATTATTCCAAAGGAGGCGACATTCCAGGCATCTGGAGATTAGACCTCGCCAATGGAAACGAGGCTCCCATTCCCGAACTCTCCGAAGCCGGGGTTTTCCGGCACTGGGCCTTAGCGCCAAGGGGAATCTATTTTGTTCCCAACGGGGAAGCTTTTCGTAAGGATGCAGCTGTCCGTTTCTTCGATTTTGCAACCCGGAAGACAGTCCGTGTCGGCACTGTCGGCAAGTTGGTTACGGCAGGACCGGGAGCACTTGCCGTATCGCGTGACGAAACATCGTTGCTGTACGTCCACGTAGATCGGGACAACCGCAACATTATGCTGGTCGAAAACTTCAAGTAACAAGTAATCGTTATGCTAATAGCTGCTCGAGCCAAGCGAAGTCCTCAAGTTCGGCCAGAATGCCAGCGGCGGCGATTCGAACGTAGTCCTGCGAGTCATGCACCAGCGGCCTGACGACATGAATTGTAGGCGTGCCGAGCCGTACGAGTTCTGCTGCCGCGACCGCGCGAGTTCGCCAGTCCTGATC
>JAFAZU010000258.1 GCA_019239585.1 Acidobacteriaceae bacterium | reverse complement strand
GTAGATGACCGGGTCCCAGCCCCACCGATGCGCCATCTTTCTGGCCAAGGGCGTAAGAGCCATGAAAATGACATACATGGGCAGAATATCCAGCAGGGAAGGGCGGTACTGAAGCAGAAAAGCTGCCACAGTCGCCCGCTTCGGCGCCAGCAGGTAGAAAGAAAGCAGGTTCTGCACCGCAGGGCGATGAAACGTTACCGCCATCTCGGCGAAAGCTGTGAATGCAATCACCAGCAGGCCACAATGATACAGATAGACTCGCGCGGTTCTTTTCGCCAGATCACGAACCGTCGCCATCTCTCCGCCCTTTTGCTCTTTTCGATACTCAAGCTGGCCCACCATGAAAGCCGCGAGAAAGATGAATCCCTCAGCGCCGGAAACAAAACCAAAGGTCTGATTCGAAATCAGGCTTGCTTTGGTGGGCAGATGGGTGAATGTCATCCAAAGCAGTAGAAATCCCCGTAGAATGTCCAGCTCAACCAGCCGAGCGCGTGGTTTACTGCTGAGGAGCCTTCCTCTCAAGCTGGGACGGGTCTTGAGCCCCGGTGCTGGAGAGACAGGCGTCATAAATCTGCTGTTATGTTTGTGATTACTTGTCGGGAGAGCAGGTTACAGGTTTGAGAAGAAAGGGTAGGGCTGATAAAGTTTCATGACAGCTTAGGCTTCGGCGGCGGCAAATCACGGGCTTTGCATTGCGAGTTAAAACCACTACGGCCATGTGAGCCATCGCAAAAAGGCTTATTTTCAGCCATGCCGCATCGGCAAAGCGAGACCACGGAACGCCCGCCTAACCCATAAACGTTCCCCTCGGAATCCTGCAAGATAAAATCTCCTTCCACGCGAAGAGGACCGTTATTAACAATCGTGACCTTTGTAGGCATGCTCACTGATGGTACCAGACAGGGAAGCCACTACTTATAATTGTGTTCGCGGTATAGCAAGTGATTCAATTCATCTACGACTCTGACACAAAGCTGTTCCAGGACGCCATGCAATTTGCGCAGAAGCAGACCAGGCGCCTCATTGAAACTCACCCGGACTTCTACCCGATGTACACCGTTGGCGGGAAGTGGAAGCACGATGGGCAGACCTGGACACATTGGTGCGATGGCTTTCTGCCGGGAATGATGTGGATCTTTTGCAAGTACGGAGGTCCGGAAACAAACTACTGGATGGAACAGGCAATCCGGTACAGTAAGCCCTTAGAGGGCCGGAAAACAGATCCTGATGTGCATGATCTGGGCTTTCTCTTTTTATCGGCTTATCTGCGCTGGTATGGGATCAGCCGGGATAACGCGATCCGGGAGGTTGTGATTCAAGCCGGGAAAACGCTGGCGCAGCGCTTCAATGAAAATGGTCAATACCTCAGATCTTTCGTGGCGGAAGACTCCATTTTCATTGACATCATGATGAACGTCGGTATCATTTTTTATGCTGCCCGCGAGTGCCATGACAAACGACTTCGTGATATTGCGGTACGCCACTGTATTACGACCAGACGATGCCTGGTGCGTGCCGACGGCTCGACCGCGCAAGAAGGGATTTTTGACCTCCAAACGGGCGAATTCCTACGACAGACAACACATCAGGGATATCGCGGCGATTCCTGCTGGTCGCGTGGATTAACTTGGGCGCTCTACGGCTTTTCGACTTCCTACGAGTACAGCCGTGATCCCCGATTTCTGCAAACGGCGGAATCCTGCGCCGATTACTACATCACGCACACGCCCGCGGATGGCATGCCGCCGTGGGACTACAATGCTCCGCCGGAGAATCGCTCTCTGATCGACACTTCAGCCGCTGCGATTGCCGCTGCCGGTCTGCTCAAGCTCTGCCGACAGATTGTGGACCCCATGAAAGGGCACTTCTATTGGTCCACCGCCATTCACATTCTTCGCGGCCTCTGTACAAAACATCTGGCCAGCGCAGATCCTGAATGGGAAGGAATTCTAAAAGGGGGCGTTTACCACATCCACAAAGGACTGGGCGTGGACGAGTCCGTCATGTGGGGAGAATATTTTCTGGTAGAAGCGCTGGAAGAAGCGCTCCGTATTATTGCGTGATTGGTCATCTACTCAGCTCTCAAGGCGACCGATGGATCGACCTGCGCCGCTCGCCAGGCAGGTATTCCGCAGGCAGCTCCCGATACAATTCCCAGGAGTACGAGCACGCCGAGATAAGTCATCGGATCAAGCTGAGACACACCGAAGAGAAGCGTGGTCAGGGCTTGGCTGGCGACCATTGCTCCACATAATCCAATTAGGACTCCTAATCCGACAAGCTGCATGCCCTCACGAAGTACTAAGGCCAGGATATCGCCGTGAGACGCACCGAGTGCAGCCCGCACTCCTATCTCGCCCGTTCGCTCAGTAACGCCACCGGAGAGAACGCCGTAGATGCCGACAGCTGCCAATGCCAGTGCCACGATACCAAATGCTTCGAATAGGATCAGCACAAAATGCCGCTCGGCTTCGGACACGGCCAGCAACTGATCCATGGTGGCTACCCTCACCACGGGTTGGTTCTTGTCTACTGACCAGACGGCGTTTCGGGCAGGGGAGGCAAGAGATAGCGGATCGCCACGTGTGCGGACCACTAAGGACAGTGTGTCATCGGCAAACCACGTCTGCTCCAAGGAAAGATAGACGGCATCGGGCTGGTCGACTGCCAAAGAGGTCTGCTTGACGTCCCCCACAACGCCCACGACGGTATACCACGGTCTGTCAGCAGGGCCAACGTGAAGCCGCTTGCCGATCACGTCCTGACCGGGAAACTGACGCTTTGCGAGCGCTTCGCTGAGGAGCGCCGCCTGTGGTGCCCGCGCTGTGTCGTGCTCATCGAGAAAACGACCACGGCGCAGGGGGATCCCCATTGTCTGGCAGTAGTCCGGGCTCACCGTATAGCGGAATACATTGTGGCCGCCCTGGGCCTCCTCGTTCTCAAAGCGGGAACCATAGGTGCTCACCCAGGGTGGATCGCCGCTCAGCGGCAGAAGGCTGGTTAACGCGGCTTGCTGGACTCCCGGCACCCGATGTACGGCTTCGAGTGCTTGCTGGAAAAACCGGCGCCTCGCGTTGCTGCCGGAGCCGGGAGCCGAAGGGAGATCATCGAATTGGTGGCCTGAGCTTTGCACCTGCACCGTCAGCAATTGCGAAGGGTTAAACCCAGGATCGACCGCCAGTAGCTTTTGCATACTGCGCAGAAGCAGCCCCGCGCCGGCCAGCAGGATCATGGCCAGCGCTACTTCGAGGACTACCAGGGCACGTCGCGTCCTCGACTGACCACCAGCCACTCTCCGGGAGCTTTGCTGCAGGCCACCATGCAGGTCGTCACGAGAGACATGGAGCCCTGGGATCAGCCCGGTGATCAAAGCGGTCAGTGTTGTGAGGCCCAACGCAAAAGCAAACACGGCAGGATCAATAGTTACTGCGCCGAGTCGCGGTAGTTCTGCTGGACTGAGGCCGACGACGGCCCGCACGCCGATATCGGCGACACCCATGCCCAGAGCGCCGCCGAGCGAGCCCAGTAATAGGCTCTCTGTGATGAGTTGCCGGATAATGCGCCACCGTCCTGCTCCTAAGGCAGTTCGGATGGCGAATTCTCCACGCCTCTGGGCGCTGCGTGCCAGTAACAGATTGGTGACATTAACGCAGGCAATCGCCAGAACCAGAAGGACAGCACCGAGAACGGCGAACAGCGCAGGCTTGATGCTGCGTGCCATATCATCTTTCAGCGAATCGACCATCAGCCCTTGCCGCAGCGAAGCCTGCCGGGGCCGGGGAAACTCGGGCAACGGTGTCCGTGCGATCTGATCGAGTTCCTGTCGGCATTGATCCACGCTGATCTGTGACTTCAAGCGGCCTGCCATATAAAGATGGAGCCCCCACTCGCTCGTGTTAAAGTTGGTCGTCAGCTGCCGCAGGTCGTATTGCATAGGCGTCCAGAGCTGTGCCGAAGGCGAAAGGACGTTCTCAAAAGTGTGTGGCATTACACCGATCACGGTGTAGCCATCATCGTCGAGCTTGATCTGTTGCCCAACAATCGTTCGGTCGCGACCGAAGCGTCTTTGCCACAATCCGTTGCTCAAGATAACAACCTTGGGGCCGTGAAATGCCTCCTCAGACGTTTGGAAATCCCGACCCAAAACCGGAGTGATGCCGAGAACACGAAAGTAGCTCGCACTCACGCTTTGCCCGTTGATCCGCTCCGGCTGTGCGCCTCCCGTCAGAGCGGGTTGCCAAGGCTCAAACACGGCGACCGTCTCCAGAGAGCGGCTCCGCTCCCGGAGCTCACGATAGGTGCCGAAGGCCATTTCGGTGCGAGCGCCCTGGTAGGTGTTCCAAATCATCAGGATTCGGTTGGCATGAGGATACGGAAGCGGCTCAAATAGAACCGGATTCACAACACTGAAAATGGCTGTGCTCGCGCCGATGCCGAGAGCCAGCGTTAGCGCGCTCACGATCGTGAACCCTGGATGGCTACGCAGCTGACGCGCGGCATAACGGAGATCGGCAGCAAAAGTTCTGAATGCGTTCTCCCACCCAGACGAACGCACCTGCTCTTGAACAGCGGTCAGATTGCCCCACTCCAGCCTGGCGGCACGCTCAGCCTCTTCCGCAGAAAGTCCACGCGCCATCCCAGCCGCAGTCGCCTCTTCGAAGTACTGCCGCACTTCATCAAAGAGATCATGATCTACCCTCGTTGGATAGATTAGGCTGTGTAAACCACATCTCAGTTGACGCCATAAGGACATGAAGCTAGCCCTCCGCTTTGAGAATTCGAGTAATGGCCGACGCTCGACGGTTCCAGTCCGCCGTTTCGATCCCAAGCTGTTTCTTCCCCGCGCGAGTGAGCGAATAAAATTTGGCACGACGTGAGTTCTCTGTCTGACGCCACTCGGAATCCAACCATCCGGCGCGCTCCAGGCGCTGTAAGGCCGTAAGGAGCGATCCCGGATTTACCTTGAAGACCCCGCGCGAGACTTGCTCAACACGGCGGGTGATGCCGAAACCATGCATCGGCTCCAGATCGAGCGTCTTCAGGATCAGCATGTCCAGCGTGCCTTGAATAACATCGGTATTCCCATCGCTCATTGGTACGACAATAACGCTTCTACTCTTGGCTGTCAACACCTGATTGGCAAGATATGATTGTAAGTAAATGAACTGGAGTGTTGGCTATCAGTCACGTTCTAAGAGAAAGCTTAAATCAATCTCTGCCGCCGGTCTGGTGTCTGCTTTCAACATGGATTGCATTTGCTCCATCGCGAATTCATGTTCGCGGCCATTACAGGCTGCGACACAATCCCGAGGGACGGCTAGTTGCAGGTCCCGCATGTAAACGTCGTTGGCAGTAAACAGAACGCAGCTGTTGGTGGAAACGCCTGTCAAAATGAGGCGCTGTGTTCCCAGATGCTTCAGCAGCAGTTCCAAAGGCGTTTGATAGAACCCGGAATGCTTCGGCTTCAGCACAAAATAGTTATGCTCTTCCGGTAGTAACTGCTCAACAAACGCTTTGCCGCGAACGTTCTTTTCGAGGCAACGCCCCAGGATTTCAGCAAAGTTCGACTGCCAGCGTCCGAAATTATCGTTTACATAAATGACAGGAACTTTGGCGGCGCACGCGCGCTTCTTCAGAGCTGCGATATTCGGCGCGATGTGTTGCGCCTGGGCAAAAAGCTCATCACCACGAGGAAATTCAAAATCGTTGATAATATCGATCAACAGCAAGGCTGTA
>JAFAZU010000052.1 GCA_019239585.1 Acidobacteriaceae bacterium | reverse complement strand
AGCTTCCGCAGATTCGATTCGTAAACGTCACGCGCCGTGCGGTCCGCAGGAAGTTGAAGGTGCGGTAAGTGGTCAATGATAACCCGCAAATCGGGAACTTTATCGGTGAGCCGGACTATATCCTCAATCAGAGCGGGATCGGGGTTGGCAGTATCTAATCCGAGACCGGCGGACGCCAAGGATTTCAAATCTGTAATGAAAGCAGGCTCGTCCAGGCGCGCGCGGAGATTTCTGCCCCACAAATTTCCATATCGAATTCCGCGAAAAAGAGGATTTTTGCTAAAACGGTCCAGTTGTTGGCGAAACTCCGGTTTGCCGGGTTCGAGATTCCCGACCGTGCCGACAATAATCCGGTTATTCGCGGCGATGTCGAGAACCCACTGATTATCTTCCAGCCAAGGGCTGGCTTCAATTTCAATCGCGCCAACTACACCGAGCGGCTCCGCGATGCCGACGTACCGCTCGGGCAGCGCCGGTTTAAATAGAATCGGGTTATCCTTCGGAGGCCAAGGCACGCCTTGCGGCCGCTTCGTATCGAATAAATGGATATGCGTGTCGATGATCGGGATTGTTGTGCGATCAGCAAGGAGGCCAGGAGCCAGACTGACAAACGTCCTTCGATTCAAAGGGGTCATTGAAGTTAGTCTCAGTTTCGCTTCGTCAGGGTGACGTCCGCTATTACAGGAGCACCGGCGCGCAGCACCTTCACCGAAACCTTGTCTCCCGGCTTGTGCTGGCGCAAAGCGTAGGTAAAGTCGTACAGATTATCGATGGACTTACCGTCAAACTCCACCAGAACATCACCGCCTCGCAGTCCCGCCTTTGCTGCCGGTGATCCCTCGCGCACGTCCGAGAACCGTACTCCATGCGGAGGGCCGCCAAAATCCGGGACACTGCCGAAATACGGCCCATACCCTCCGCCTCCTGAGGTGTCCATGTTGCCCGAATGTGGATTCGGCGCAACCTTCACAAACTGGGGCCGTTCGGGTGCGTCCGCCAGATCGCGCGCAATCTCCGACACCTCGCGCAAGACCCGGACTGCATCCGATGCGTTAATCTTGTCCCACGTATCGCTCGGCTTGTGATAGTCACTGTGCAGGCCCGAGAAGAAGAACAAAGTCGGCACCTGCTTGGCGGTGAACGAAGTGTGATCGCTCGCCCCATACCCGCCAGCCTCCGACTGGTCAGCTCCGAAGCCCGCATGCTTCGTCGCCTGCTCGACTAAAGTTTTGAAGGTAGATCCGGTCCCCACGCCTCCGATGTACAGTTTGTTGTCGCGCAACCGCCCGATCATATCCATGTTGATCATTGCCACGGCATCCGAAAGCGGCTTGAGGGGATGTGCAGCGTAGTAAGCAGAGCCTAACAATCCTTCCTCCTCGCCCGCAAAGCACATAAATAAAAAGCCTCGACGATGCACTCCGCCAGCGCTGATCGAGCGGGCCAGTTCAATCACGCCCGCCGTACCGGAAGCATTGTCGTCGGCTCCCGGATGAACCGTCCCGATCTGTGAGGGAGCCAGAGAATCCTGCTGGCCGGTTCCGAGATGGTCGTAGTGTGCTCCCAAAATGACGTACTCACCCGTCTGCCCAGGCAAATATCCGACCACGTTGTGGACTGTTTTCTTCTCTTGTTGTAAGTCGACAGCCACTGTGGCCGTCATTGCCGGATCCAGGGAAAAAGAATCTGGTTTCCCCTCACGGTCGATTGTGCTCATTACCTGTGACAGATTTTTTTGGGAATGAGCAAGCCATTCTTCCGCGACCCCGACCGAGATCTGGTCGACGACGATACCATAATCTTCCGTTGCCGTCAAAGGCGCAAACTTCAACAACTCATCACCATCGCCGGGGTGATTCGGACGGTCGCTGGCAATGAGCACGGCCTTTGCACCATGCAGCTTCGCATTGACCACTTTGCTCGAAAACAGGGCATGTCCGGTCAGATTTTTGCCCTCGAACACGCTTTGGGGGTCGTTCTCCTGGGGCTCATGGCGAAGAATCAGCACAATTCTGTCTCGCACGTCCACGCCGGCATAATCATCGTAATGGTACTCGGGCGCTGTAATGCCGTAGCCTGCAAAAACAATGGCTCCCTTTGCTTTCCCATTTGCGCTGAGGTTCAGCGGCACGAACTCGGCACCTTGTTTCAACTCCCTCGATTTTCCTCCTTCCTCGAAGGCCAGAGTGTCACGATCGCTCAAGCTCGTTCTCGCGGTAACGTCAAAATCCTGAAAGTAGCTGCTACCAAGCGGTTTGAGTTGAGCATGGGCGAATTGCTCGGCAACATATCGGGCCGCTTGGTTTCCTTCTGGAGTTCCGGTGAGGCGCCCCTTTAACTCGGGCGATGCTAGATACTTGATGTGCGCCAGATAGGCTTCTGGAGTGATGTCCTCAGCCGTGGTAGCCAGCAACGATACCAAAGAGATAATCAAAACGAACGGCAGTTTCATTTCTTACCTCCCCCATTCCAGTCGGCTGTGAACACATTAAATTCATAGCGGGCCGACGCCTTCCAATCGGAAACAAACACCAGCTTTCGACCATCCGGAGAAAATTCAGGAAATGACGTGAAGCCTCCGAAGTGGGTCACCTGTTGGAGACCCGTTCCATCCACATTAATTAGGTACAGCTCGAATTTTCGGCCATCACAATTCGCCTGATTCGAGGAAAATAAAATCTGCTTACCATCGGGAGTAAAGGTCGGCGCAAATGCGGCACAGCCGAAATTCGTGATCTGACGGGCGTTCCTGCCGTCAGCGTCCGCGACAAATAATTCCATCTTCATCGGGCTGGTCAGATTGTTGCGCAATAAATCACGGTAGCGCACTTGCGCCTCCGGCGTTTGAGGATGATTTCCGCGCCACGCGATTTTTGTGCCATCACGCGAGAAGACCGGCCCGCCGTCATAGCCGAAGCTCGTAGTGATTTGCTTCTTATGAGATCCGTCCAGGTTCATAGTCCACAGATCGAGGTCCCCCGAGGAGAGCGAAGTATAAACAATCTCCTTGGTTTTCATATTCACGGTCGCCTCGGCATCATAGCCAGGCGCTTCGGT
>JAFAZU010000540.1 GCA_019239585.1 Acidobacteriaceae bacterium | reverse complement strand
TAATACTCTCGTCAGCCGTTACCAGAAAGACAGTGTGCGGTACAAAAATGACGAGAACGCAATCAGCGAAAAGGCCAAGAAACTCGAAGAAGAGCGGGACGTCAGCGCAGAAAAAGCGCACAAGTTCCACTTCGGCGAGGTCTTTCTTGAAATCGCCATTGTGCTTTTATCTCTGTCGATCCTAACTAAATTCAGGCCGCTGGCGCTATTGGGCGTGCTTTCCGCTATTGTCGGTGCCGTGTGGGCTTCGGGAGGCTTTCTCCACTAATCTCTAACGAGCACTACGAGCTGCCAGTTTTCCTCCTGGGTGGGCAATTTGTTCCAGGACGGGTTCAGGTACTTGCAAAGACACATGTACAGCTGAGCCGGCAACATCTAACTTCATGCTGTCCAGCGCGGGAACCAGGGAAGCAGCACGCGGATCCTTTCCGCCCTGCATCTGTGCCATACTCGCCAGAAAGCGAAGAACATCGGCAAGAGCAGTGGCGTCCTGGGCGGAACGTGTTACCGCATGGAAAGCAATGTTGGCGGAAGGACCGAAACTAATTCCCCCGCTCGACCGAATCACCGACTGTAGAGCCCGCGATTGACCCGCTGCGTCCTGCCCATCCGCATCAAGCGGTAGGAGGCCAGACTTTGGAGGCGCAATCGAGGCAAACCAGGCGTCATTGTTCTCAACACCCGCAATCTGCTCTTGCAAAGCAGGGTCTAAGCTCGCAGGATTGGCCCGATTCCCAATCACCTGCTTCACGCTTGCTATGTCACCCATGACAGCCAGATCGACATCTGGGAAGGCAAAAGCAGCTTGTTGGTGGCTGTCGGTCCCAATCAGAAGATTAACTCCACTAAAACGTTGAACGACAAAGCCCTTCTTCTGCGCCGCCGCCTTGATGCGGTTCGCGTCGAAATTGCCCCTGGCAATCACGGCAAATCTGCCCTGCGCCTTTGGAGCATCCGGCGGAGCTGTTGCGATCAACATCGCTTGAATGTCCCGACGAGGATCGAAGCCGGTTTCGTCAATCATTTGCTGAAAGTGGTCGTCACCAACACTGAGTTGGCGTAGCAAAAACTGTCCAAAGGCTGAGCTTCGCGATCCCTCAACAGAAACTGCGGCAACAGTCTGGCTATGCGAAGGCGCAAGGGCCAACAAACCAGAGTCAACAGCGGCAGAACTGGTGAAGCAGGCCCCTGCGAGAAGAAAAGCGACCGGAAAAATTCGAATCATAAGATTCCTACTCCAGTGGACGAAGAAAACAGCGGGAAAGTTCAGAAATTTGACCGAAGAAGCCCACCGACAAAACTAGCTGTAAACCAGTAGAATTGATGGCTGTTCGGAAGGTTGCTGTTTCAGCGGCAACTCAAACCAGAAGGTTGCGCCCGGATCGGGTGTGTTGTTATAGGTTCCAATCCGTCCTCCCATAACTTCCACAAGTTGTTTGCAGATTGCCAAACCGAGCCCAGTACCGCCATAGCGTCTCTTGGTTGTGCCGTCAGCTTGAAAGAACGCTTCGAAAATGCGTTCACGGACGCTCTCTTCCACACCAATTCCAGAGTCGATAACTTCACAGCGTAGTTGCGCGCCATCACACGCGAGGGTAAGGCGCACCTCCACGCTGCCGCTGGCCGTGAACTTAACGGCATTGGCCACTAGGTTTGTCAAAATCTGGCGAAATCGGACACTATCGCCGAAAATGCATTTGGGAAGTTCCGGGCTGATCCCGTAACGGAGGCCAACTCCCTTGCTGTCAGCACGTAAACGCAACAATCTCAGGACTGAGTTGATGCTGTCCTGCAAATCGAAGTTCTCCTCCGTCATCGAGAGCTTTCCTGCTTCGATTTGCGAAAGGTCCAGAATGTCGTTAATGATCGTCAGCAGATCATTGGAGCACTGGCTGATAATGTCGGCATACTCGCGCTGTTCCGCATCCAAAGCCGTGTTCTTCAGCAGATTCACCATGCCCATAATCCCGTTCATGGGCGTGCGCAATTCATGCGAAGTGTTGGCCAGGAACTGTTCCTTGAGCTGAGTCGCTTCCTTAGCCAATTGCAGAGCTGTGCTGAGTTCCTCGTTCTTTTGCTGTAACTCCTGGGCCGATTCCAGCAATCGCTGTTGTGCTAATTTCCGCTCCGTAATATCGCGTCCGATGCCCTGAATGGCAACCGGATGGCCGCGACGATAGATGATCCGGGTGCTGACTTCCAGGAAACGGCGCGTTCCGAACTTTGAAAGAATAGGCAGCTCATAATGCTGTGTCGCGCTGCCACCCAGGTGATTGCGGATATTGTCATGCATCTGATAGCGTGATTCGGGCGCAATCAGATCTCCGAAGCTTTGTCCGATTACTTCCAGCCGGGAGTAACCGGTCAGGTACTCCGCCGCGCGATTGATGGTGATAATGCGTCCGTTTAAATCATGCAGAAAAATAACATCGTTCGCATTTTCGAAGAGTTCCCGGTATCGCTCCTCGCTGGCTCTCAGGGCCTCCTCCGCCGAATGGTGGGCCGTTTCGTCCTGGATCATGGCGATACGCGCGTCGGTTCCCTCAATCTCAAACGGAAGGAACACCATGCCGACAAAAAGTTCCTGGTGAGAAGCCGTGCGGTGGGGAAAGGGCCCGATCGCATTAATCGGTTTACAAAGTTCGCCCTTTAAAGCACTAAGCTGTGACCGGGTTTGTGGAGGGAATAAATCCAGTATTTTGAGAGCGCAGAGTTCTTCCGCTTTATATCCATAAAGCGCTAAAGCGCTTTCATTTGCTTCTAGAATCTGGAATGATTTGCAGTCATAAACTAGCGTCGGCACCGGATTTTCGGAGTAAACACGCTCATATCCCGACAAGCGCTTTTGCAGCATTTGGACGGTACTTTCCAGCTCCGCAATCCTTCTTGACAAAGCGGGAAGGGAGGTTTGCGGTGCTACGCCATCATGCTTGCCAGCCGCTGCGGCAAGGAAATTAGATTGGCTATTCCCGATTGACACAACAATTTACTGTATCAGCGACCGAATGGAAACGAAAACTAGGAATTATCTTTCCCTTTCCGGAGGTTTTTCCTGTTGCCCGGACTTTCGTTGGGGCAAACCGTCGCCGGAACCGTCAGATTGGAACGTAATTGTCGATTGCGCTTCAAATTTTTGATAATTTCTGAAATAAATGTTGTTCCTTAAGTAGCCCGAATCTGTGGCAACCCGGACCGAAGCCTCAACAGGCAGCAAGTAAGCGACGCCTCCAAGCGTAACTGTCCCGTAATCAATCGAAGTTGCAATGCTCCGTGTCTTGATTTCGGGAGGAATCTCATCCGCCTCGTCGCTGACATGCCAAATAGCGCCATCCGCAGGATCGGCATAAACCGATCCATGGTAGGCGAGAACCGCCTGGGCTAGATCGCTCAAACTGAGCTTCAGTGTGGAATGTTCCTTATCAATCGAGTAGTCGTAAACGGCTAACCGGCGTCCGTCGAGATCCTTCCACCCTTTCGGTTGAAACATAGCGTTGCTGCCGGCTCCAAAAACATTCGCCAGCAGAATGGCAAACTCGCCTTCTGTTACCAGCGGTCTGTGTATCACCTTTCGGGTCGCTGTCTTCGGAGGCTGCCCGTTGACCAGCTCTAAGCTTTGCTGTTCACGGCTGCCGTCAAAAACAAGCCGGAAAACTAAGGTATTTTTCTTTACCCACCGCTCTTTCTTTCTGCCTGTTTCGAACTGCTCGATGGTTTGCAGACAGATAAAGTTGGGCAGATTCGCCACGTAATGCTCGACGTAAGCTCGCATGGTATCGAGCAGGTGATCAGGATTTACTGAGTCTTGCGGAACGGCTGTGCTGGACAACACCCCCAGCACTAAGGCCACGCGGACGAACTGCAACTTGTTCCTGCCCAAAGAAACAAATTACCAGATGGATTAATCCAGGAAGATGTGAGAGCTCAACTTGTCAGCTACACCGGCGGCATTCCAATCTTTTTTCTCGGACAGCAGATCGCTTGGGCGGGACCGGACGACGGCGGTATTCGCCGGGGTGACCGCGAAGATACGGGCGACAATCAGGCGGCTCCTGACCAACTGGGCTATGAACCTACCGGCCCCGCAGCCGAGGACCAAACACCGGAAAATAGCACGGAAGGGGACGGAGACTACTACGACGGAATGGAGTAGTCTCGGAACCGCCCCGGCTTCTCAGCTTTAGCCGCATACGGCTTACTGACAGTAAATTTACTGGCCGCTGGTTGCCGCCTTATTGGCCAGAACAAACGTGCCCACACTCTGCTTATCGACAATAAAGGAACCAGTGTCAACAAAGCTCGGGAACAGCGACTGGGGATTCTGGTTCCAATTGGCGCCGAGCTGACTGGGGCGATGGTGGTGAATGTCATCCAGCAGTTTCGCTCCGTAATAGCCCATAGTCCAGGGTTTCTGCGCAATTGTGGCGGAAACGACGCCCTTTTGAACCCAGTCAATGGTGCGCTGGTCGGTATCCATCGCCACGATTGTGACCTTACCTGCCATATTCTGACGGTTCACGACCTCTCCCACTTCCGGGCAGGCAATCGCCTCCAGGCAAACAAAAGCATCCACCTTTGCCTTGGTGTCCAGCAGTTGCTTTGCCCGGTCAAATGCAACCGTGGGATCGCCCTTCATATCAAATACTTCCGCAACCTTGATGCCTCCGCGTTCGGTAAACACATCCTGGTAACCGCGCAGCCGGTCTTTCAGATTGGGCTGGCTCGGAATGGTAAAGATTACTACATTGCCCTTCCCATTGAGCAGCTTAGAAACCAAGTGCCCGCCTAGAATTCCGGCATTGTAGTTATCCGTGCCCACAAAAAACAGCCGCTTACTCTCCGGCGCGTCCGAATCGATCGTAAGCACCGGTATGCCTTGGTCAATGGCAGCATTGATATCGGGTGTCATAATGTTGGCATCCGCCGCCGAAATCAGAATGCCCGACGGTTTTTGCGCGAGCGCCCTTTGGAACTCGCTATGCTCAGCCTTGGCATCATAATTATCGGGTCCTGCGATATCCGACTTGACTTTCATCTCGGCCGCAGCGTGTTGCAGTCCGGCCAAAGCGGTCTGCCAGTACGGTAGCCGAATATTCGAGGAAACAAGAAAGTATTTTTCTGTTGGTTCGTGTTCCGGACTAGAGCAGCTTGTCAGAGTAAAGCAAGCAATTGGCAGGCTAGTCGCCATCAGAGCCCATTTCGCAATTTGCATCCTGGTGTACCTAGCGCCGAAGTATATCACGTACGTGAGAGATAGCAAACGGAAACGTGGCGCAAATGGCAGTTGTTATACTCTGG
>JAFAZU010000282.1 GCA_019239585.1 Acidobacteriaceae bacterium | reverse complement strand
CGCGGCGTCGCTGCATCAGAGTTGCCTCCATTGTGCAAGATTCCCCACTGCTGCCTCCCGTAGGAGTCTGGCCCGTGTTTCAGTGCCAGTGTGGCCGTGTGCCCTCTCAGGCCGGCTACCGATCCCCGCCTTGGTAGGCCATTACCCTCCCAACTAGCTAATCGGCCGCGGACTCCTCTCCCAGCGGAATTGCTTCCTTTCCCTTTGCAGGCGTATGCGGTCTTAGCCCCGGTTTCCCAGGGTTATTCCCCACTTGGAGGTAGATCATCCACGTGTTACTCACCCGTGCGCCGCTGTACTTAGAGGATTGCTCCCCTGTTCTCGCTCGACTTGCATGTGTTAAGCGCGCCGCCAGCGTTGATTCTGAGCCGGGATCAAACTCTCGTTTGATCGTTGGATTCGCAGCGCTCGATTCCCGCGCGCCTCGGCCGATCCTTCACGGTCTCGGCGTCAGCCCACCAGAACCGGGCGGCTTCTTCATCGCGTCCGGTTGATCCTCAAAACAGATCTGACGTTCTTTCGTTTCTTTCTTTACTTCGTGTGGCGTCCAACTAGATTGTCAAACATCTCGGCAAGCCCCTGCCGTCATGCTTCCAAAACGACAGCACCCGCCCGGCCTCGAAAGCCGTGCGAACAGTAAATAACCGAGCCATATCCGGCTTCAGCTACCACTTGTTCAAAAATCTATTTATCAGATTCGCGTTTCGGAACCCTTTGGCTACCGACCGTTGAGCAAGGCGCTCAACCACGCACTAAATCAGATGTGCCTGCTCAGCAGGAAGTTTCAAATACATAACCGGAAGTTTTAATTCCGATTACAAACTTATCTGCCCTACAGCAGGATAACACTTGCGAACCGCGCCGTCTAGCCTATTTCGCTGAACCGTTTTACGCAGCCGTCGCAAGCACATTTGTAGAGTAGCACATTCCAAGAAAACGTCAACTGGCTTTCACAGAATCAGGGAAGATATCAGACACTTTCAAAGTAAATAAATCTGTCCGCCCAACGGCTTTATGATGGCATTAAGTAGATTAACCAGCAAAAGTTGATAGTCCGCGTGTTCTTCTTTCGGCACGAGCCACCTTGCCAGTTGACCGTTGAAGTTCTCAAACTCGCTATCATCAATACGCTTGCTGGTACCAACTGCTTCAATGAATTGAGTCGCCACAGAAACGGGCTCCCTTTCCTCACTCTACTATCAGCGCTCCTGTAAGATGCATCGGCAAGCAGCATGTGGCATTTGCCCTAAGCGCCTGTATTCAGGTATTCTAAAGAGATAAATTCATTAGTAAGCAGGATTTTGTAAGTTCATGGCAAATACAGTATCGGCGTTGAAGCGCGTCCGGGTGACAGAGAGAAGGACGGCGGTCAATCGCATGCGGAAGTCGCGGCTGCGACATCAGATTCGGGCTATGCGCCGCTTGCTGGAGCAGAAGGATACGCAGGGCGCAGCACAGATGCTGCCGAACACCTTCTCTCTTGTGGATCGCGCGGCCAAGTGGGGCATCATCAAGAAAAACACGGCGGCACGCTATAAAAGCCGTCTCACGTTGCGTTTGCGTAAGATTTCAACGCCTACGGCAGCATAAGGGTAGTTCGCTTCAAGGTTAAAGTTTAGTTTGGTTTTGAAAGCTCGTGGCTAGAGGTTACTCCACGAGCTTTTCTGTTGGAACAATTCTATCCGCCAATTAGAAGTAGAGTTTCAACCCCAATACCAGCCGCCTGGCCAGTGCAGCACTCGTAAAGTATCCATAGTTCGTATTGGTCTGCCGGTTATTGGCATCGAACTTGGCGCCTAAATCGATGGCATTGAACTGTGTGTGATTAAAGGTATTGTAGGTCTCGAAGCGGAACTGCAAACGGCGCGCTTCATTCGAACCCAGCCTGAAATTCTTAAACAAAGACATATCAAAATTTTCCAGGCCGGGGCCATAAATCGGAGCCTTCGAGGCGTTTCCGATGCCGTAAAGAGAGTACCCGGGCAGCGGAGCCGCCACGGCATTCCCATTAAACCACTGCCCATTTGCTCCCGGCATGGCAGGATTTCCAATTAGCACAACGCGGCTGTCATAGCCGGTAACGAGGCCGCTGGCGGTGGTTGTACTCGATTGAGTCGTCGCGCCTGTCAAGTCCGCTGTATAGGTGAGTGAATAATAAAGGCCGAGCGGCGCGCCCGTCTGGAACGTGCTCACGCCCGATAATTCCCAGCCGTCCAGCCCCACCCGTGCGAAAGCGTTATTCCAATGCTTGCTCACACTCGGCAGGTTGTAAACATAATCAATCGTCATCACGTACGTACGATCAAAACTGGCTGGGCCATAGTCGCGACTGCGGTAATTCAGCACCGGATTAACAGTGCCTCCCAAAGTGTCCACCAAGTCCAGAGCTTTCGACCAAGAATAGCTGGCATGAAACGTCAGATTATTGGAGAAGCGCTTGGTCAATTGCACCTGAAGCGCATTGTAGTTGCCAAATCCCGCAAACTCCAGGTAGTTGATATCCGTGTATCCTAGACGCGGCCGCAGCAGGTTGGAGTTTAAAGGGCTGCTCGTCGTCGTAAAATCCCGGCTGGAAGGGAGGAAATTCGTGCCATACGGCGTCGCATTTAAATTCCTCGTATCCAGGAGATGCTTCTGCTGGTTACCCGCATACGCCAGATCCAGAATGATACCAGCGCCTATATTCTGCTGAATTCCAAAACTGTAGTTATAGACGGCTGGCGGTTTGAAATTGCGCTGAACCGCCGTGACACTAGTGGGACTTAAACTTAACGACGTAGCAAGCAGGTTGTTGATCGTCGTGTAATTCGCCGAGGCAGTTGTTACGAGCGGGGGAGATTGGACGAGTTGCAAAATCTGGTCATCGTTGAAGCGGTCATAAAAAATCCCAAAACCGGTCCGTAAAGCAGTCTTTCCGTTCCCGAACACATCCCACGCTAGACCAACACGGGGAGCTGCCTGGATACTAGGGTTATTCAGAATGCTCTCGTTATACTTCGTCATGCCCTGGAAGGGCGTGCCCGCTGCAGAAGAAAATGTTCCAATCTTGACCGCTGGTAAGATCTGACCTGTAACAGGATCGCGGCCCACGCGCACTCCATTGTTCAGGAACGGCTGAATCAGCGGCGGCTGCTGGGACGCATTATAGGCGGAGAGATCAAACGCGGCCAGCGTATCACCCGCGCTGTAGGTCGGCTGAATGAAATAGAAGCGAACTCCTAAATCCAGCGTCAGCGTCTTTGTCGCCTTCCAGGTGTCCTGTCCATACCACTCCACATTGTTGTACCGTCCATGCGCCCCCGGATGTCCGTTCGATTCCGTGTAGCTATCAACCACTCCGAACAGAGCATTCGAGTACGCGTAACCGGTGTCTAGCGGATTGGTGGCGTCACGATCAAAAGCGAACGTTCCGTTGAACGAAGTGGAGCGGGCGGCATTCCGCGTTCCATGCTCCCAGAAGGCACCAAACTTCAAACTATGCTGGCCGATGATGTCGGAGAAATTATCCGAGTAGTTCCAGATGTTATTCGTTCCAAAGAAGGGAAAACGCCCCTCGATACTCTCATTGCCGACGTTCGGAATACCGCTATTGTTAAAAGTTGCGTTGGGAATTAAGTTAGAGGGATTCGCTTGTGGATAGAACTGAGGAATTGTCAGCCCTACTTTCGCGCGGTTATTCTGATCGAGAGCAGCTTGCGTGAGTGCCGCCACGGTTTGTTTCGCCCGGTTCACTCCGAAAGTCAACTCATTCACTTTGGTCGGACTGAACGTATGAAGAAGGGTAGCCACAGCACCGGCGCTGTGAATTTCATAGCTGATGGGCAACTGAGGCCAGGTATCCGTTTGCCCCAAACCAGCGAGCAGCCCGTAAGCTCCCTGAGAAGCCTGATAATCCTGAATCAGCCGAACATAAAACGTCGTGCTCGGCGAAATGTTGTAATCCACTCTCAGCACGGAATCGCGCCGGGGTTGCTTGTTGATACTGACTCCCGTCCAGTTGTACTGTCCTCCCGGACCGACAGTGTTCGGGAGCGGAAAAAGGTTGAGCAGCTTCTGGCCGTTCGGGTCAATCCGGTTAGCGGGCATGACGTTGCCGGGCAGGGCCACCCGCGTGGTGGGATCGAGGATCGTGACGCCCGACTGAGAAAAGTTCCCCTGGCGTTCCAGAGCCGTTGGAAAGGTTTTCGTGCTGATCGTGGACGGAATAGTGAGCGGCAGGAAATCTTGTGACCAGAAGAAAAACAGCTTGTCACGATTCCTGTTGAAACTGGTACCGGGAAAGATCACGGGGCCGCCCACAAAGTAGCCGGGGTTGTTGAAACGGTAACGGGGGCGCGGCTGTCCGTTCTTGTTGTTGAAAAACTCATTGGCATTTAAGTCTTCATTGCGGAAAAAATAGTAAACCCCACCGTGAAAATCCCTGGTTCCGCTCTTGATCACGGTGTTGATCGTGCCGCCGGAACTGCGGCCGTATTCGGCTTGATAGTTGCTGAGCAGTACCTTGACTTCGGCAACCGCATCGATACTGGGCGCTAAATAAGGTCCTGTCAATGAACCCGTATCCAAACTCGTGATTCCGTCCAGCGTCAGATCAATGGACCCAGCCCGGGTACCGTTGATATTGATCCCGACCAGGTCATTCCATCCTGGCGATTCGCGGTTCGCGGTGTCGATCACACCCGGCAGCAGTCTCGTCGTGCCGATATAAGACCGGCCCTTCAAAGGGATCTCCTGCATCTCGCGGCTTGTAATCAGGCCCGCTCGCTCCGAGCTTTCAGTCTGGACCGCTGCCACTTGTCCTTCGACAGCAATCGTTTCGCTGACCGAACCCAACTGTAAAACGATTGTCGGTAATGTGACGCGCTCCGTTGCTGTGACGCTGATACCCGTCTGTTCGTACTTCTTGAACCCTGGATTTTCAATTGTCAGCGCGTAGGTTCCGGGCAGCAATTCGGTAAAAACAAATCGCCCCTCACTGTCCGTTGTCGCCGATCGCGATTGACTCGTTTGTGCGCTGACAATCTGAACCGTGGCGTCCGCAATGGCTCCTCCGTTCGGGTCCGTCACTGATCCGGAAATCTGACCAGTTAATCCTTGCGCAGAAGTCCTGGCACAGAATCCCGCCACACCAATGGCTATAGCAGCAGCATAAAACACGACGAGACGAGATTTTGAAAACCCCATAAACCCTCACCAGATAAAAATCAAAACCGTGCTGGGAATGCACTATATCAAATGTCTAAATGAGGATCTTGCTTCCGCTTGCTAGACTGGCGCATATGCCAAGCCGTTCAGTTCGTTTGTGGGCGTTGTGCGCGCTCGTGTCGTTTGGTTTGCCGGCAAAAGAGCCAGTAAAGGCTACACACGGCATGGTCGGCGCGCAGGAACCTCTAGCAGCAGATGTGGGATTGACTGTACTTAAGAACGGCGGCAATGCGGTGGATGCAGCGGTGGCGGTGGGGTTTGCGCTGGCAGTAACACATCCGGTGGCGGGCAATATTGGCGGCGGGGGATTTATGCTTGTCCGTTTGGCAAACGGCACGACAGATTTTTTGGACTTCCGTGAATGTGCCCCGGCGAAAGCGTCACGAGACATGTATCTAGGGCCGAATGGAAATCCGACCCGCGAAAGCATCTATGGGTGGAAGTCGGCGGGCGTACCGGGGACGGTTGCAGGGCTGGAGTTGGCCCATAAAAAGTTTGGCAGCCAGGATTGGAAAAGTCTCGTTACTCCGGCAGTTGGCCTTGCGAAGGATGGATTTACTTTAACGGAGCCGGTGGCGGCTGCACTGCGTAGCGAGAATAATCCTTTGAACCAGGACCCGGAATCAAAACGGATCTTCTTGCGAGATGGGAATCCATACAAGACAGGAGAAGTTTTGAAGCAGCCTGAACTAGCTTCGACATTGGACCGAATCGCAAGGCAGGGGGCAAAGGGCTTTTACCGAGGCGAGACGGCCAAGAAGCTGACAGCGGAGATGGCTGCGCATGGCGGGTTCATTACTGAGAGTGATCTGCAAGACTACAAGGTGATCGAGCGCTTGCCGTTGACGGGCACCTACCACGGATACAACGTGATTACGGCGCCTCCGCCCTCCGCTGGAGGAGTGGGGCTGCTGCAAATGATGGGAATGCTGACAGGCACCACGTATGAAAGCGACGGGCCGAACTCTCCCAAAGCGGTGCATTTCGTAGCGGAAGCCATGCGCCGTTTCTATGCGGATCGCAGCGAATACTTGGGCGATCCGGATTTTTATAACGTGCCAGTAAGGCAACTGTTGGACCCGGCTTACCTGACTTGGCGGCGGGGCACGATTGACCCGGAGAGAGCGACGCCAAGTGAGCTGATCGGTCCAGGGTTGCCGAAGCATTTACAGGCGCGAGTAAGCTGGTATGAAAGCAAGGAAACGACGCACTACAACGTAGTGGATGCCAAGGGTAATGCTGTGGCGGTGACGTACACGCTCAATAATTCGTATGGCAATGGTATTACTGTGCCGGGCCTGGGTTTTTTGCTGAATGACGAAATGGACGACTTCGCAGCGAAACCTGGAGCGCCGAACATGTTTGGAATGGTTGGTGCAGACGCGAACGCCATCGAGCCAGGAAAACGGCCGCTTTCTTCGATGACTCCGACGATCATTACCAAAGGGTCCAAACTGGAAATGGTAGTAGGCGCGCCAGGCGGGTCAAGAATTACGACGGGTGTCGCAGAAGTGATTTTTAATGTGCTGGATTTTGGTCTGAACGCGCAGGATGCAGTAGATTTGCCCCGGTTTCATCTGCAATGGAAGCCGGATGTTTTGTATCTGCAAACAGGGTTTCCTCTTCAAACAGAAGGCGCGTTGCGGGCGATGGGATACGACGTGAAGCCGACGGATAACGTAGCCAGAGTAGAGGCCATTGTTGTGAATAACGGCACGCTGGAAGGCGGCACTGAATCACGGCTGCACGGCAAAGTCGCAGGATATTAATCCGACTCGTCAACAATAGGAGTAGATGCAGCTTGTACTTTCGACTCACCTTTTTGTGCGCCACCGTCTGACGACGGTGTGGCTGGAAAGGGTTTGGGATGCTGGTTTTTCAGCGGTAGAAATTTTCTGCGCGAGGCAGCATGTTGATTATCGCGACCGAGCGCAGATCAATGAGCTTGGCCATTGGTTTCGTGATTCCCCGCTCAAAATGCACTCGTTGCATGCGCCGATGTATACGGATGATTGCTGGGGGCGCTCCGGGCCGCAAGCGGTCATTGATATTACGGAACCGGTTAAGGGTAAGCGCATTGGAATGGTCGATGAGATTAAACGCGCTTTGGATATGGCGGATTCTGTGCCGTTCAGCTATCTAATTCAGCATTTGGGAGTGTCGGGCCAGGAGTTTGATGAGCGACGAATGGATGCGGGCTTTTCTTCTCTGGAAGAGATCCGGGTGTTTGCGAAGCAGCGAGGCGTAGAAGTGCTGCTTGAAAATACTCCGAATGAATTGTCATCCGCAGAGCGCCTGAATAGGTTTCTAGCCGAAACGCACTTAAATTTGAACTACTGTTTTGATATTGGCCATGCGCATATGGGGCGCGGTATTGAGGATCAATTTGAGCGAATGAGGGATCGAATTCGCTCGACGCACTTGCACGATAACGACGGAAAGGATGATGCGCATTTGTTTCCGGGGAAAGGCACAATTGATTGGGGGAAAGCTATGGAGTTGATCGGGTCGCGCCGCGATCAGTGTCCTTTGCTGCTGGAATTAAAGGAGCCAATGGGAATGAAAAATCCGATTGGGGAAGCGAAGCGAGTTGCAGATGAACTGGCGGGCCGTTTATGAGCGAGCAGTTAATTAGCATTAGTGAAGCCCGCCATCATGAGGGGCAGCGGGTTAAAATTCAAGGCTGGCTTTATAATTTGCGCAAATCCGGCAAAATTGTTTTTCCCTTGATCCGCGACGGCAGCGGTCTGATGCAATGCGTCGCGGTTAAGAACAACCTGCCGGAAGAAATCTTTAATGAACTGAAGAATTTGACACAGGAGAGCTCTCTGGTGGTCACGGGAACGGTGCGGCCGGAAGGACGCGCTCCGGGCGGATATGAGTTGGATATGGATGGTGCTCAAGTAGTGCAGCGGGTTTCGGAAGAGCACCCATATCCGATTACGCCGAAGGAGCATGGCGTCGATTTTTTAATGGATCATCGCCACTTGTGGCTGCGCAGCCGGAAGCAGCATGCAGCCATTCAGGTGCGGCACGAGGTGATTAAGGCGATTCGCGATTACTTCGACTCGCACGGCTTCACGCTGGTCGACACGCCCATTTTTACCCCGGCAGCATGTGAAGGGACCACCACTCTTTTCGAAGTGGATTATTTCGAGGACGAAAAAGTTTACCTGACGCAAAGCGGCCAGCTTTACAACGAGGCGAATGCGATGGCCTTTGGCAAAGTGTATTGCTTTGGCCCGACGTTTCGCGCGGAAAAGTCCAAAACGCGGCGGCATCTGACGGAGTTCTGGATGGTGGAGCCGGAGATGGCCTATGCGGATCTAGAAGAGGTAAAGAGGGTTGCCGAGGAGTTGATCGTTTACTGTGTCGGTCGGGTATTGGAGAACCGG
>JAFAZU010000500.1 GCA_019239585.1 Acidobacteriaceae bacterium | reverse complement strand
AAAGCTCGCTTTCGTGCGTGCCGATGGCAGAAGGCTTGCCAGCACCCTTTTCGATATAGAAGTGTTTCAGCCGTCTATTGGGTTCGACGGAAAAGGCGAAGGTGAAGCTGTTCTGCAGGGGAATCCAGATTTCTTTCGTGTCCCGATTTTCGATGCGCGTCGTGTGCTCCACAGGGCCGTTCAACGCCGTGGCTTTCCATTCCCAAGTAAGTCGGAGATGAGGATGGGCGCAATCGTAAATGAACGCAACGCTCTGACCGTCCCTGCGAGAGGCTTTGGGATTGAAGGCCCAGAAGAGCTTTGTAAGTTGTCCATCAATTTCGGCAGAGCCGATCAGGCTTTCGGGAGCATGGTTCCACCAAGCTGTTTTGCCCGGGAGAGCAAGGCGAACGAGTTTCGGAGCAGAAGCTTGCGCCTGCAGCTCAATAAAGGTTTGTTCCGTCCGGAGCCGGCTTATGACGGGAGCGGAGGCACAACCGACAGGTATCGCAAATAAGCAGACCAGCCAATACAGGAGTATGCCCGCTAGTAGGATCTGTATTCGTTGCGACAAGGTGCCCTACTGCTTCGCGGTGCTGACCATCCGTCCTTCGATAACTGTGCCGACGCAATGCGTCGTATACTCGAACGGATCGCCATCGTAGAGCGCCACGTCGCCGTCTTTTCCCGCCTCCAGCGATCCGACCCGATTCGCCACGCCGATCAGTTTCGCGGCATTGATCGTTACGCTCGCAAGCGCCTGATCAAAGGTCAGCCCATTCGCTGCCGCAAAACCTGCCTCGAATAGCAACACTCTTGTTTTCGGCACATATCCCTCAAACCCGCTTTGCAGGGCAAACGGAATTCCTTTGGCCTGCAAATGCGCGGCGGTTTCAAAGCTGATGTTCTCCGTTTCGCCGCTCGCCCGCTGCATCGTAGGATGAATAATCACCGGGTATCCCGACGCCTTTATTTCGTCAATTACCAGATCGCATTCCGCGCATCCATCCAAGATCAATTTGAAGTTAAACTCCTTGGCCAGCCGGATCGCTGTCATGATGTCACGCGCCCGGTTCGCGGTCACGAGCATCGGCATCTCGCCATTCAAGACTTTGACAAACATCTCCGTTTTTAAATTGCGCTCGGGAGGTGCCTTATCTTTTTTGCCCGCGCTCCCTTTCGCTGCTTGCGCCTTGATTAATTCTCCTCGAAGCATCGCTACCTGTTTGCCGCGCGTGCCGGGACTTTTGGTCCGCTCCGCCATTCCCTGCTCTCCCAGGTTCGCGACCACGGTCGCCGCAGGCACAATCACTGCCTCTTCCACAGTCTTACCGCGAGTTTTGACCACCATGGTCTGACCCGTCACCAGTGCGCCGGGACCATGACCTGTGTTCATCGTTGTGATGCCGAAGCTGCGCACCCATTCGATCAGGCGTTCCCGTGGGTCGTAAGCATCGATAGCGCGCAACTCCGGCTGCACCGCCGTGCTCCGCTCCACTTGATCCTGATCGGTCGGTATATTCAGATAACCTGTCAGTCCGACTGTTGAATGCGCATCCACCAGACCTGGTGTCACTACCGTCGCCGATACGGTTTCGTAGTCTGATGGAACTTTGATCTGAGTAGCCGGACCTACCTGCGCAATTTTGCCGTTTTCAATCAAAACAGTGCCGTTTTGAATGGCGGCTCCTGCCATGGTGTAAACCGTTTTGCCCTGCACCGCCAGGTTCTGCGCCGATGCCCCGCACGACGCCAATAAGAACGCGATCACTACCCGCATTTACCGGTTCTCCTCGCCGACTTCATCATCGTCCGTATCCGGCGTTTGGTCGTGGCTGGCTCCCACTCCGCCCGTGGCATAAATCCGGTCCTTCGGATCGTTGCGGTCAAAAACTTTCTTTCCTTCAATCCAAGTTTCCAGCACATGCGTATAAACGCTTAATGGATCACCCGACAAGAGGATAAAATCAGCATCTTTACCGCTTTGGAGCGAGCCCACCCGCGAGTCCAATCCCAAGATCCGGGCATTTGCCATCGTCAGCCCATAGATGGCCTTATCGCGAGGCAGCCCCGCCCGGACTGCCAATCCAGCTTCGCGCAGCAAAAGACGTGAATCGATGATGGGATCGTCCGTGTGGAACCCGAATAGCACCCCTGCCTTATCGAGCGTCGCCGCCGTAAACAGCGCCGCATCCTTGGCCTCTTCCTTGCCGCCTGGACTGTCGATCACAATCAGCGACACCGGCACTTTTGCCCTAGCAATTTCATCCGCCACAACCCACCCTTCGCTGACATGATGGAGCACCACCGGAAAATGAAACTCCTGTGAAAGGCGGATCACCGACATAATGTCGTCAGCGCGGTGGGTGTGAAACTGCACGGTCCGCTTGCCGTCCAGCACTTCTCCCAATGCTTCCATGCCTAAATCACGAGGCGGCAGCTTGCTCGCGTTGCCCTTGGCAGCCAGGACTTTATCCCGATATTCCTGCGCTTTAATATAGATTTCGCGGTCCAAGGCTGCCGATTTTCCGCGCGTTCCTGGAAACGGCGTCGGCCTGCGCGGATTGGTGCCGTTTGCCATCTTCATTCCGCCCGCGATCCGTCCGTCGGGCAGCTTAATCAAAAGCTCGTCAATCGTTTTACCGGGACGCAACTTCAAGTACAGCGTCTGCCCGCTCATCAAGTGGCCGGACCCCGGCATGACGTTCGCT
>JAFAZU010000466.1 GCA_019239585.1 Acidobacteriaceae bacterium | reverse complement strand
TCAGATTTGGCGTTTCCTTTGGTTTCTCGCGGAAAAGAGGCCGCTGCTTGGAGTCGGGTATGGAGCGCTTTGGCAAACAGGCCCCCAGGTTGAATCTCTGGTGGAATATACGGGAGCGACTTGGGTGCCCAACGAAGGGCACAACGGCTATTTGGACATTCTCGCTCAAGTTGGTCTTGTAGGAATCGCCTGCTTATTAGTGTTTTTGACTGTCAGCTTCAATCGCCTAACCCGCTATATGCGAATTCCAGGAAAAGAGGCGAGCGCCGGCTACAAGGAATACGCGCTTTACGTATTTTTTGGCGTGCTCATATATAACATTACCGAGTCGTCGTTATTCAGACCCGGCCAGGAAGTGTGGTTCATGCTTGTTTATTTAACGACGTCCGCATCTCTAGCGTTGAGAAGGAATTCCTTGGGACGAGACGCCACCCCGTAGGAGACCGAGACTTCCACAGCGAACCAAAACTCTTGCTTCGTGCAAATCAACGACTAAGCAATGTTCAATTGGCCGCTAGGTTCGACGCTCCAATTCAGCAACGCCATATGGATAGAGACAGTCGTTGATCCCTTCGTGGAGAGCATGCGGGGTCCACTCACAATTTCACTCGATTTTCCTGGCAACGATATTGACCCAAACGTCATCGGCGTCAAAAACAAAATGTCTTTTCCCATTTCCAATGATCGCAACGGTTTCGAAGCCATACCGTTTCAGCAACTGCTGTTCCTTTCCCATGTCGACGTACACAAGAAGAAGACCGAAGCGCAGACCGGGATCATTCACGAGGGCCCAGCCCGACATCGTGTTGTCACGCTGCTTCCAAAAGTTCCGCAATCTGTTGGACAACAGATTCATCCAACGCCACGGATGAACGATCTCTGCCACTAACAGCCTGTTCAACCACGGTTGCACGCGCTTAAATGCAAGATTGTGTGTTGAATAAATGAAATAACCACCCTTAGCCGTGTGAGATGCGACGCGTTCAAGGATCTTAACGCGGTCCTGGGGGAGTACACAGTCAATGCCGTTAAAGGAGAAGAATAAGCAGTCGAATTGTCGATTAAGTTCGAAATCTCTTGCGTCCATTAAACGAATGTCGAGCGCGGGAAAAGCATGCTTGGCCATTTCAACCTGAGACGGCGAATAGTCGAATCCAACGTAGTCACTAAATTCGCGGCACAACGCTTCCGAGGTACGTCCACCGCCGATGCCCATATCCAGAACGGAACGTCGTCGCGCTTTCGGAACAAGCCCTAAACAGAGCTCTTCCTGCAGGGTGAGGCCGCCTGCCGACGAATACGCCCTTATTGCCCGCCTACTGTCGTAAGCTTTTCGGTTGTGGTCTTTTACGTCCATATTTTTGCGTTTTCCGAATGTTGTCTGCGATCGGGCCGGTTCGGCATCGATTGGGCGAAGTTTCTCAAATTGATTGCGCGGGTCCGTCGCGCACTCAGTCTAGATTTTTCCGGGCATCTACGGTCGGGTGCCCAAGTTTCAGTTAGTTCCGCAATACACGGGTATGAGCGAATTCGGACTTCTCCAAACCGACCGGTCAATGCGCGAACCGATGAACCTGCCGCGCTAGAACCGCGGTTTTGTACCTGGTCGCCATTTTCCACCGTATCCCTTACAAAATACACTGCATGTTCCCTGTGCGCGCGATCGCTTGGATGTGTTTGGGCGTCCGTGGCGGCCGGCCCGCTGACCATCTAATCCTAATTCCTCACGGTGCCCCGTGAAGGATCCGACTGAGCGCGTTCTCCATGGCGGATCTCGTAAATTTCTCCACATAACGTTGTCGCGCCCGCAAGCCCCGGCGCCTCGCTTCATCTGGATGGCGCTCGATCTTTGAAATGACATCGGGTAGATCACGGCGTATGTCGTCGATGACATACGCCCCGTCGTGCTCGCTTACGTAGTCTCTGATCGTCGCGTTGTTGGTCACGACGATTGGCTTGGCATCTCGCATCAATCGCAGCAGCACGCTCTGGCCTGATGCGCCCGTGTCGCGCTTCAGCGGAATGATTGCTGCTTTCGCGGCCTTCACATAAGCCTCGAAGGTCGCGCTCGGAACGTCCCGCAAGACAAAGATGTTCTCTGGCAGGACGTCGTCCTGGACGTCCGAATTCAAATGCGAGCAAATTATAACGAGGCGCTGCGGCAGATGACGAAAACATTCTATGAGGCTGGCATAATCGCGATTGGTATATCCTCCAGCGAAATAGAATTCGCCCAGTTCGCCGAGCTGCTCGCACTCCTCCTTCATATCTTGGCTTGCCGGAATATTCTCGGACCAGTGGCCATAGGGCATGTAATGCAATCGGCTCGCATCCAGACCGAGCGTCCGTTGGTAAAATTCCAATTCTGCCGTACTGAACACGATATAATGGTCGGTGTGGCTGTCCAGGGAAAGCAGGAGCCGCGCCACACGGATCCAGAAGTGCGAATGTAGAAAAAAGGCAATGCAGTAGGAACGATCGAATGAAACAAGTCCCACCAGGCGTAAACACTTGGCGACAAAAGCCAAGTGGCCAATGATCACGCACTGCTCAATGTGCCGGCAATTCTTCAGGCGAGCCGCCAGCTTGGGAGCGCCGAAAAGAAGTTGCCGAATCAACACCCATTTGCTCCGGATCGAGCTCTCCCCAAAATCCAGGCAAACGGACCGGTAGCCGAGCTGCTCCCTCAAATATGTGCTCATTTCCCGATAGCTCGAATGGTCCGGAAGAATGAGAACCTTTCCGACTTTCAGTGATGACATCAAAGGGGTCTAGCGGTTGAACGTTTCAGGGAGGTCGGAGTCGATCGAGTACACATGCCAAACCTTATTCTATTAACCTGTAACCCTCAAAGCGATCTGGCCGTGGATACAACAGGCGGAAATCCTTGAAATGTCGTTGAAGGGCAAACTCGATCGCTGGCTTGCGACGAGATTTTCACGGCGGATGGTGCCGATGCGAAACCGAGTACCAATTGTAAGCTTCACTTTCGACGATTTCCCCGAAAGCGCAGCAACGATCGGAGGCTCCATTCTAGAGGATCGGCATGCTCGCGGCACTTTCTATCTGGCCGGGGCGCTGCTCGGTCGCCTTTCCGGCGGCGTGCAAATGGCATCGCACGAGCAGGTGGGGCAGCTTTTGAAGGTCGGTCATGAAATCGGGTGCCACACTTTCACTCACACTGGCGTCCCTCAGCTCGGACCCGCAGCCCTCACCAAAGAGTTGAGCGCGAGCGCGGCAGCTTTCTCGCAATGCCATGGAGGGACTTTGACGAGCTTCTCCTACCCGTTCGGGTCGATGAACTTGACTGCCAAAAGAATTTTGGCGCGCCGGTTCACGAGCTGCAGGAGTGCGCAGCCCGGCATTCACGCAGGAAAGGTGGACCTCGCCTGTCTCAAAGCGATCCGCCTTTACGATTTGACGATCGACCGTGCACGCCTGGACACCTGCATGAGTGAACTTGTTCACAAGGCCGGCTGGCTTATTTTCTACACGCATGATGTTTCAGAGCGCCCGACGCAGTGGGGATGCTCGCCCAGGCTGATTGAATACGCCCTCGACAGGGCCCTGGCGCTTGGAATCGAGGTGCTCACCGTGCGTGATGCTCTCGAAAAAATAACATTCGGTGGAGCGGAGCATGTTCGGGGACATCGCGGAAGCGACAAGGCCTCCGCTTGATGCCGAAAACGCGCCATTCATGTTTGTCACCCCTCGTTTTTCGCTCGCGATTGCGCGCGTCGAAAAACGTAATTTTTGGCATAATGGTATCCTGCGCGTGCTAGAATGTTGCTCGCCCTCGTGAACCCAGCTTGGGCGAGATATTTCGAGACGATAGCTCGGTCGCTGGGGTTTCGCTCACGCGCACCCACATAATCCGCCAAAGCTTTGGCAAACACTTTGTCGGCGAGACGCGCCAATTGCGGATGGCGCTCACTCAGCCCCTCCGCAATCAGCAGGTGCATGCGCGCTTGCAGCGGAAGACGATCGGCGCGCAATGTGTAAGCGTTGCTGGAGTGGATGCGCTGCGCCGCCAAGGCCTCGGCCAGGTACACACCCGGGGCGAGCGCCATCGCGCCGAACTTCAAGTAATTGTCGCTGGTGATCCTTATATTCTCGGGCATGGGCAACAACCTGTTCAACAGATTGCGCGCGAGGCAAAGTCCCGAGGTGGGAGGAGCCAGGACGCTGAGCTTTCCGCGAGTTATGGCCCGCTCACGTATGTCGACAAAGGCGGTCCCCATCCACGGCTTGCATTCAACGGTACCATTTGGAAAGTTGGTCTCGAGCGGATGGAATACCCACTCGGCTCCGGGAAAAGCAGCGAATGTTTCAGCGACACGCCGGGCCTTGGTCGGCAAAAACCAGTCATCACTATCGAGGAAACATATGAACTCGCCCCGACTTGCGCGATAACCAGAGTTGAAAGCCGATGCCTGCCCGCCATTTGGCTTGAGGATCGAACCGATTCTCTCACCGTAGCTGGCGATGACGTCCCGCGAGTTGTCTGTTGAGCCATCGTCAACAACCAAAATATCGACCGCGGGATAGTCCTGTGCCAGCACGCTTTCAATTGCTCGCGAGAGATATCGGCCGTAATTGTAGTTATTGATAATGACCGTCACGCCAAGGGCGGACATGAAATGCCTCTTACCTGAGGGCGGCCCGGACCGAACGTGTGAACGGTTCGGCGCGTTCGCTTGGATTCAGTTCCAGCCCATTCGGTTTGGGCAAAGAGGAATGGATAGAGGTTTTCATTTTCTCGAGCGGTATAACGGAACATGAAATGTCGGATGACAAACCAGTTTGCCTAAACCGCCGGCCGCTTTGGCCACCACGTCCAACGCCCGAGAGTGTCCGGCCAAGAGCAGGAACCCCCCTGCGGGAGCGCATATGGCCACCTGTCCGCAGCCAATGACCATGGTGCGCAGGGCCCGGGAAAGGTTAGCCGGTTTTGTGGCCAGATGCACGAACGTGGTGGTCTGTCCCCCCCGAAAAGCGCGCTTCAGGAGGTAGGAATACGATAGTTTCGCCATGGGTATCGTTTCCCAGACGACAGCTTCAGCGCACCAGACGAGTTTGCGCCCGTCAGCTCTAGCCTGATGCAGAAAAAGTGCATCCTCTCCCCCCGAAATGCCAAGCCGCGGATCGAAGGGCAGCAGGTTTCCAAAGCAGCGCTCCGCACGAATTATGCAATTGCCGATAGCGCCCCATTCCAATTCGGTACCGCTCGCAAGTTGAGCATCCCTGGTGTAAACCTTCTTTGCATAGGCCGAAACCGCAGCGTCAGGGATGGCGAAACGTGGAATAACCGGTCCAAAGGCAATATCCGCACCGGCATCCTGAATCGTTGTCCACAACGAGTTCAGCCATTCCGGCGTTGCGAACTCATCGTCATCAAGGAAGGCGATGAAGCGTCCACTCGCCGCCGCAACACCCGCGTTGCGTGCCCATGAAATTCCAGCGCGAGCTTCCTCCAGATACACGATGGGTATTTTCGTCGCTTTCGCGATCGTCTGGACGGTTGTGCGAGCGCTTGCGTTCTCATCGTTGTCCACAACTATGATCTCGAACTTTCTTTCCAAATTCCTTTGTTCAATACATGAAAGTAGGGTCCTTTTCAGATGATCCGGACGCCGATAGGTGGGAACGACGACACTGATTTCAACGGATTTCGATCCGTTTTCAGAACGGTCGTCGATCTTGCTGTCAGTCGCGTTCATGACGCGCTAGTGACTTGAGCTAGTCGTCGCGCCGTTATGGCGTAACTCATCCTCGGCGCGCGCTTTCAACTCAGCCCAAAGGTGCCACCCCACATGCTTCTCGCCGGGCAAGCCATGAACCGGAAGCGGCGGAGCGTGCATCCATCGCTTGAAAGTTCTCACGACGTGGAAGTCGGGAAAATCTTGTTTGATGGTGCGCTCGTCGTAAACTTTAGAATACGGGTTCTCCGGTCCATCTGTCGATCGATGAAGGAAGTTCTTCATCTTGAGATACTCGAAAAGGCCGTATTGTTTTGCGAGCTTCTTATGCTGGGTGTAAATCCCCGTACCTTCTACAGGCAGTACATACATCAAGGCCAGGCCCATGCGCCGCAGCCATTTAATTGCCACTTGATAATTCAGTGAATTGCGTGCGTAGACCATCATGACAAGACGACCGTCCTCCTTGAGTACGCGTCGGATCTCTTGCTGCGCGCCCTTGATGTTGGGAATGTGGTGCAGAACGCCATGCGAATAAACCATGTCGAAAAGACGATCCCGAAAGGGAATGTTCGTAGCGGACGCTTGCACAAGATTCTCGTACGGCAGACTTCGTAATTCAAGTCGTTTGCGGACCCTCGTGACCGACTCCGCCGTCAAGTCGATGCCGGACCAGAGAGCCCCCCGCTTTATCAATTGCTCGGAATCCGAGCCTTGCCCCAACCCGATCTCAAGGACCCGCCTTCCCTTCCATTGAAATTCGTTCAGGGCGTCCAGAATATGGCTTTGGGTCTTGTACAGCCAGTGATCGTAGGAGTTGAAGAAAGCGGCATAGTCCCCTCCAAAATCTCGAGAGAGGCTGCCGATGACATTTTCACCGACAGGAATGGCCTGCCAGTGACGTTTTATTCTGGATTCTTTGCTCGTCATCTCAATCATTTGCAGGACCAAATTGCGAAGCATTTACATGGCAAGAGACTCATTCCGGAACGCGTCGTCAACGGTTCCTATTGTTCGCTCATCCGTTCGTCATGCTGCATCGGCAGAGGCACCGTTCCTTACATGCGGAGCTTGATAATGGCGACCAAACTGTTCACGCAGAGCAAATGAATATCAGTCCGAAATCGAAATCCGAGATCACCCGTGGGCGCCGAGTTTTGATTGCACATCAGGGATGCATCCCGATCTATCGCAAATCTTTTTACGAGCGGCTCAATGAAGGCACGGACACGGAGTTCACGGTCGTTCACGGCCGCGCCCCGCAAGGCTCAGATTTAATCGAGGCTTCGCCGCCATTCAACTTTCCCAACATCGCGGTTAGCAATCGCGAATTCAAATTCTTCGGACGTTCACTCATCTGGCAACCGGTCGTGTGGCGCTCCTTCCGAGGCGAGTTCGATGCGGCGGTAATCGGTGACGAAGTTAAATTCCTATCGAATCTGGCCATAGTCGTTGCGCTCTGGGTGAGCGGTCGGCCGTTCATCTTTTGGGGCTTTGGATACCATCAATATGATCGAGCTCGGCAGACCAGGGCCGAAAAGATAGCCGAGTTTATCGCTGTCAGACTCAAAGCTCTCCTTTGCCGGCTGTCTTCCGGGTATCTCGTTTACACCGAGGGCGGAAAAAAGGCCCTTAGTGCTGGAACTGCTCGTCCGCTTCGGATTGCGGTTTTAAAAAACACTGTGGATACGGGCCGGGAGGCCGCTTATCGCGAAAGAGTGGCCGCCGAAACGAAAGAGCAAGCCTTTCACGACCTTGGCGTGCGCTCCGATAGCGTGAAACTGCTTTATTTTGGGCGGCTCGTGAAAACCAAACGGGTCAATCTCCTCGTTGAATATGCCAGCCGATGCCATCATATCGGTCGCAGCGTCGATGTACTAATTTTCGGGCAAGGTGCAGAGGAGGAAATCCTCCGGTCCAGTGCGGCGAGCCTGAGGAATGTTAGGTTCCATAAGCATGACGACCTGCGCCTCGCCAGGGCTTTGAGAATCAGCTCGGCCGTTGTCATTCCCGGCTATGTCGGTCTTGCAGTCACACACGGCTTCGCGCACGGGGTGCCGATACTTACGCGAGAGGGACAATTGCACAGCCCAGAGGTGGAATACATAGAAGATAACGTCAACGGTCTCATTTTACCGGAGTCGTCGGAAGCGTTCTTCCGCGCGCTGGACGAGTTCGTTGACGATCCGGAGCTGCAGTTGCGTCTTGCCCAGGGCGCGGAACGCACCGCCAGTTCGATCGATATGCATCACATGGTGGATACCTTCCGAAGCTTGGTCTCGGAATGCCTTGCCGGGAATGTTGAAAAAAAACGAATTAACAAGAATGCAGCTTCACTCTAGGAAGCCAAACAAAGAGTAGTGTCCGAGGAGCACACTACGCTTCAGCGAAATTAGTAGACGTTGCGAACTTGGCCCGGCCATGATCTCGAAATAGGGTGGTCTAACGGCAGCTCCTACCAGCCATTGGACGCGTACAATGTAGAGTACCGCAGCTAGGCCCTTTCCGGTGAGCCCATCCGGGAGCCCTTTCTCGCCAATATAACCACTCCAGAACGCGCGCCAAAGCTCCTCCATCATTCGGCGATTGATGAGGGGATACCATTTGCGCTGACTTTCCACATTAAGCAGCAGATAAGCGACATCGACCCAGCGCCAATTGGGCGGGTATCTCATCGAGTCGCAATCAACGACGTAGTCTGTTCCACATGGAGTGACGAGGATGTTTCTCAAAAGCCAATCGTTATGCGTAAGGACGGCGGGCAAGGTTTTCTCTCCCAAGAGCGACCGACACCGATCAAGGCAAGCCAGGACGATATTCTTTTCCGCACCGGTGAAGTAGCGGGACTCTCGAAGCAATCTCATGACGCGATCGACAACGCTGGCGACCGCGATGACCTCCGGGCTCGCGAAGACGTCGTGAAACTGCCGCATTTTAGCACCGTTCGAGCGAAAGACACACTCGAGCTCTCCAGTCCTGCGCAACGCGGCCAGCCGGAGCAAACGATTACGCAATGAGGTGCCATCAACATGAGCCGTGGCAAGGAACGACTCGTCTTCATTCGGACCGCTGCCTGCAAAATATGGGGTGGGGAAAACCTTCGGATCAAGCCGCGACTGGCAGGCGGCGAGGAGTGGATAAATATGATAAAGGCCCGGCCGAAACTTGAGCCAGATCTTGATGAAATCCGTGCTCCCTTGACTGCGATAATTCACGACTAGCGATCGATGGTAGCGGTCTTGCCGGCGATATTGTGGAGGGCCGAGTGCGAGATCGAAGATTTCAACCGTATTTGCGGACGGGAAAATCTGCGCCTTGTTGCTGTGTACCAGGTCGCGAATGTGAGGGAGTAGTGAATCGGCTCTTGTGCTCTCGCCGAAACCCCCGGCAACAGCCCATGCGCGAGGAGGTCGCTGAGCGTCGTAGAGATCGGTCGAGGACTGGATAGCCAACTTCATTGCATCAAACCCGTTCTCTCGCCAGATGCGTCCCGGCGGATCCCATCAGGGCCGTGATCCTAATCCTCGCGGTGAAAGCCCCCAATTGCGTATTCGGACTAGTTCCGGAAACCGTTTCTCGGCTCCCACGCCGCCCAGGTCGGCTCGATGCCTAGGGGATGTTGTAGCATTTGCTCCCTCATCGCAAGTATAATAATTTGCAGCAAAAACACTGCATATCGTGAGATCGCAGGCGGCGTCGGGGTTCGGTGAAATGGGCTAGGGGTTAGACTTGCCAGTGCGATCGGCTGCTTCTGCCGAGGCGCTTTGGCAATGGGAGGGATTCCCGGGCGGCTCGAGCGTGGAACTGCAATGGGAACAACGTCGGACACGCGTATATCCTCAAACTGAGCGCCTCCAAAAAAGTTTTCCACAATATTTATTTGTAAACCAATCGATATTCGTGGGTAGGACGTAAGGGCCACCGTTTGATGACAATTAGAAGTGAAGGGAACGGTGACTGCAAACTTTCTGCGTCGAACATCAGAGGTTTACCGCAACAGTTGACGGCAGCCGACGCATTGACCCATATCTCAGCAAACCTACCCAAAAGCCCATGTTGCCTGGCTTCAACAGACCGCCCTCATGGAATATCGATGCCTAACGTAGCCGCTACTCAGTCAGATCGGCGGCGCGTGTTGATGATCGTCGAGAATCTTCCCGTTCCTTTTGACCGTCGCGCATGGTCCGAGGCCACCACGTTGCGGGAGGCCGGTTACACCGTGTCTGTGATCTGTCCCAAGGGACGAGGCTATGAAAAATCGAGCGAAACCCTCGAGGGAATACACGTTTATCGCCATTCCTTGCCTCTCGAGGCACGTGGCCCCTCAGCCTATCTTGTAGAGTATTCGGCCGCGCTGCTCTGCGAATTTCTATTATCACTCAAGGTCGCACGGCGGCACGGCTTCGACGTGATTCATGCATGCAATCCGCCCGATCTGATTTTTCTCGTGGGGATCTTCCACAAGATATTCGCCGGCAAGAGCTTTGTTTTCGATCATCACGATGCCAATCCGGAATTTTACGAGGCCAAGTTCGGACGCCGGGGAATTTTCTGGAAAATGCTGGTGGCCGCAGAGCGGCTCACCTTCAAGACCGCGGATATTTCAATTGCGACGAACGAATCTTATCGGCAGATCGCAATCCAGAGGGGCGGCATGTCGCCCGACCGTGCATTCGTGGTTCGCTCAGGCCCTAACCTCAATCGCATCAAGATGTCCCCGCCTGATCCTCGCTGGCGCAAGGGACGTCCGCACATGGTCGGTTATGTCGGTGTAATCAGTCACACCGAGGGGCTCGATCTACTCCTCGAGGCGGTTCAATACGTCGTCCGCGTTCGAGGTCGCGACGACATTCAGTTCGTCATCGCCGGCTCCGGCCCGGAATGGGACGAGATGGTGGGACTGAGCGAGAGCATGGGTCTTGCAGAGTATGTGAATTTCACTGGACGCGTCGATGACCCGACCCTGCTGTCTATACTCTCCACCTCCGATCTCTGCGTAAATCCTGATCGTGTGACCCGCTTCAACGATATTTCGACCATGAACAAGATCATGGAGTATATGGCACTCGGTAAACCGATCGTGCAGTTCGATGTCACGGAAGGAAAGTTGTCTGCTGGGAACGCCTCCCTCTACGCGAAAGCGAATGACCCTAGTGACTTTGCGAAAAAAATGCTCGAGCTCATCGATGCTCCGCAGCTGCGAAAGCAAATGGGGGAACATGGTCGGGTGCGCGTCAACGAGATGCTGGCTTGGCCGCACGAACAGCCTAAGTTATTGAAGGCCTATGATGCCCTCTTCGAAATGCGGGCGAAACGCCGGAGCTTGGTGCAGCATCTGCGTGAGCTTGTCCTACATCAACCGGGCAAACCGTCAGGATGACGGAGCGAGCGCCTGACCGTAAGCTCGACCTTTCAACCCACTATTCCTGAGTGGTGCCGAATTTTGGCGGCCTCCGTTGTAGCGGAGCGAGGGCCTGGCTCGAAAAAAAGATGTCATGAAGAACTTGCAAGACACCGTATCCAGATCCCTATAACAACGCCGTTATGAAAATCAGCGTATTTGGGCTTGGCTACGTCGGAACTGTTTGCGCCGCCTGCCTTGCCGAGCGGGGCCATACGGTCGTGGGTGTCGATAAATCGGAGGTGAAGGTCGAACTCGTTCGATCAGGTCGCTCGCCGATCATTGAACGGGACATCGACGATCTGGTCAGTAAAATGGTGGGCAGCGGTCGCCTGAGCGCCACGCCACGCGGCGCCGAAGCCGTGGCCGCAACTGACCTTTCGATAATTTGCGTCGGCACGCCGAGCCGCGATAACGGCTCGCTTGCGCTCGAGGCCATCGAGACAGTCTCCTCCGAGATCGGCCAGGCCATTCGCGCGAA